>JBCBZW010000039.1 GCA_039815145.1 Pseudomonadota bacterium | reverse complement strand
TTTGCTTTCGTGTTTCTCTGCTCCCCCTCGCCCGCCCCCCCCCCCCCCGCCCGCCCCCCCCCCCCCCCCCCCCCCCCCCCACCCACAAACACCCCCCCCCCCCCTCCCCCCCCCCCCCCCCCCCCCCCCACCACACTAGGACCTTGGGGCATCAGGCATTCAGTCGACGCTGGCGGGCGATCGGTTCAATGCAAGGCTTCAGAAGATGCGACTGAGGGAGAAGAAGATGCGGTCGACATCGCCGGCAAAGGTGTCGGCGCGATAGGCCGCGAGGCCCGCCGACACGCTCGTGCGCCCGCGCCGAGCCGTCATGCCCAGATCGAGCTCGGTGCCGTAGCGCTGGCCGCCGCGTTCGGCCCAGAAGCCGTGCTGGCGAGCGAACACCTGCACCTCATCCACCAGGGGCACGGTGGGTTGGAAGCGCCATTGCACCTCGAGGGAGAGATCGCGCACGCCATCGCCAGGGGTGTTGAAGAACACATCGGCGTTACCCTGGAACTTACGCAAGGTCGCCAACGGCGTCTGAAAGCCCACGCCCTCCTCGCTCCCGCCCAGCACCTCGCCACGCAAGGTGGCCGAGAACCGTGCGCGCTCGTAGGTCGCCGACAGCAGCCCGTAGTCGGCGCGATAGCGTTTGGGGTTGTCGGCGAAGTCGCGTTGGGTGGCGTAGGACAGTTCCCACCGCAGGCCATGGCCCTGCCAGTAGCGTCGTCCCGTCACGCGAATACCCGTGGTCTGCGACGACGCCTTGTCCGTGCGCTCCTGCGCCGGCCCCGTGCGCAGGTCGAGGGCGTAGTGAAATAGGGAGAGGCGCCCGGCGGGGCTTGGCAGATTGAGGTTCAGGGCCAGGCTGTCGCCGACGAAGCTGCCGAAGGGCGAGTCATCGCCGAGCACGCGCTGGGTGCGCCGCAGGTAGGCGGCATCGAGGAGTACGGTGCCGCCGAGGTCGGCGCCGAGGCGCACGGCGTCGAAGGTGCGATCGTTCTGGCGAAAGGCCGAGACGCCCAAGAAGCGTTCGTCGTCGAGGACGATCCGTTGCCGGCCGATCGTGAGCAGCTTGCCGGGCGCGAACTCAGCTTGCAGTTGCAGGCGATTGAGCTCGCGACCGTCGGGGTCGAGAATGAAGGGCCTATCGAGACGGTTAGTCCAGTTCTCGCGTCCATCGTTGAAGCGGGCGATGAGGTCCTCGTTACCCTCCACCTCCCCGAGAAAGGTGAGGCGCTGGCCCAGGGGCACCTCGATGGCGCCGCGGTAGCGCACGGTAAGCGCCGTCGCGTCCTTCGGGTTCAGCGAATCGTTCACCGTCTCGTAACGGAGTCGCCCATTACCGAGCAGGCGGGGTCCACCGCGTGCGGACGCCTCCTCCTCCAGCGCACTCGCCGGGAGCATCGGGGTGGCAATCGCAGCCACGCCCATGCAAGCGAGTAGCATCGCCGGCAATCCGCTGTGCGATCGTGGCAAGCGCTGGATCCTCGGGTGGGGGCTCGCCCACCGCGAGCCGTCAGTCTCAGGGCCCTAAAGGATGCCGAGCGGGCCTCGAGAGGGGAACCCACAAAAAATTTTGAACCCCCTACGTTTTTGTCACGACCAACCCGTAGAGCCCTTGCTGCGACGCGGTCCGAAGGCCGGCGCTGCCGCCCCATCTACGCTACGATATCGCTCGCCGTGGCACCGTCCCGAACCGGAGATAAGCGCTTGAACGACAAGACCTCTGAGCCCGACACGCTGATCGCGCTGATCCCCGAGTTCGTCAACGGCCAGCTGGGCGACGACGAGCGCCGACAGGTGCAACAGGCGGCCGACCAAGACCCTCGCATCGCCGCCGAAATCGAGGTGTTCCGCAGCATCCGCCAGGCCGTGCGAGAGGGAGGCGACGTAAGCCCTGCCGAGGAGCTCGGCTGGCGTCGCCTGCAACGGGCCCTGCCGCCCCGCGAAGCGCCTGGGACGGCTGACCAGCGCCCAACGACCTCGCCCTTGTGGCGGGCGGCAGCGGCGGTGCTCGCCGCCGTGGTGCTCGGCCAGGCCATCATGCTGTCGAACACCGGGAGCGATCGCTACGTCACGGCTGGCGATCCCGCCCAGGTCGCCACCGCCGCGTTCACCCTCCAGGTGGCATTTCAACCCGATGCGTCGGAACAGGCGTTACGCGCCCTGCTCCTCGACACGCGCGGCCAGATCGTCTCCGGTCCCTCGGCCTTGGGGCTCTACCAGCTGCAGTTCGCCGATGAAGGCGCACGCGACGCAGCGCTCACGAGCCTTCGCGAGCGCGCGGATCTCGTGGTGAGCGCGACCCTGCCGTAAACAGCGCTCAAGCGCCGCGGCGCTTGAGGCTCACACAGCGCACGATCAAGCGCTTGGCGTGCAGGATGCGCGTCTTGATCGTACCGACCGGGCACCCTTCGACGTCGGCGATATCTCGGTAGGCCATATCTTCGAAGAAGGCCAAGTGCACGGCCCGACGATGGGCCTCACCGAGCGCTTCGACGCACTCGCGCACCACTGCCGCGTCCTGCATGGCTTCGAGGTCGTGCTGCAGGTCCTGCGACTCGTCCGCATCGTCGAAGTGCTCGGGCTCCGTCGGCACCATGCGCGAGGTGGCGCGCACCCGGTCAATCGCCTTGTTGCGTGCGATGCCGAAGATCCACGACTTGGCGGAGGAACGCCCCTCGAAGCGGGTCGCCTGGGTCCACACGGCCAGCATCGCCTCGTGCACCACGTCGCCGCCCTCGTGTTCGTCCGAGAGCCATGTCCTCACGAAGAAGCGAAGCGGCCCCGCGTAGCGATCGTAGATCACCTTCATCGCGGCCTCATCGCCCGCCCCGATGCGCGCCAGGAGCGCAGCGTCGTCTTCAGAATCGTTTGGGGTGTGGGTCACAGCGATAGAGGGCTATCTGTCGGGCCAGGCGGGTCGCCTTGAGAATCGTACCGAGGCCTTGTGCGCAAGGCGAGTAGCACGCCCTGCATCAGGGCTGATCCAGGCCCTCGAGCAGGCGCCCGATGAGCGCCGGCCCCTGGTAGACGTAGCCCGTGTACAGCTGCACGAGATCGGCGCCCGCATCCAACTTGGCCTGCGCTGTAGCGGCGCAGTCCACCCCGCCGACGCCGATCAGGGCCACGCCTGTACCCAGGTGCGAACGAACCGTGCGCAGCATGGCGGTGGAGGCTTCGAAGAGCGGCTTGCCAGAAAGGCCACCCGCCTCCTCCCGCACGGCGTCGACGGCGCGCAAGGTGGCAGGCCTGGCGTTGGTGGTGTTCGAGACGATGACCCCTTCCACCCCGCTCGCCTCGATCACCGCGAGGCTGTCCTCCAGGCCTTGTTCATCCAGGTCCGGTGCGATCTTGACCAACACCGGGCAGCGCTCACCAGCGCCGAGGCATTGCTCACGGGCATCGAGACACTCGCTCAGCAGCCGGGTGAGTGCCTCCTTACCTTGCAAATCCCGTAGGCCTGGGGTGTTCGGCGAGGAGATATTGATCGTGAGGTAGTCGCCGAGGGCAGCGAAGCGGCGCACGCCGAGGACGTAGTCGGCGATGCGGTCTTCGGCATCCTTGTTAGCGCCGATATTAACTCCGATCACGCCGGGACGCGCGCCCTTGGCAGGCAGCCGCTCGAGGCGCACCGCCAAGGCGTCGTGGCCTTCGTTGTTGAAGCCCAGGCGATTGATCAGGGCACCATCGGCCACCAGCCGGAAGACTCGCGGGCGCGGATTGCCGGCTTGCGGCCGGGGCGTACTGGTGCCCACCTCGGCGAACCCGAAGCCTTGGGCCAGCACGGCCATCGGCACCCGGCCGTCCTTGTCGAAACCGGCGGCGATGCCGATGGGGTTCGCGAAGCGCAGGCCGGCCACCGTGCGGGCCAGTCCGGGGCGCGGACGCAAGGCCGGAGCGCTCGGCCGTAGCAGGCCGCTCTCCAAGGCCTTGAGGGAAAGCTCGTGCGCCTCCTCGGGCGACAGCTGGAAGATCAACGGACGCATCAGCGGCCAGGGCAGCCAGGAGACGCTCATCGGTCGAGCCCCCAGGCCGTCGCGTTGGGCAGCGTACCTTCCGCGCCGATCGCCCCGACGCCGACCACCGCTGCCATCGGCAGGCTCGCGTAGAGGTGCGGGAAGCGCTCGCCGTCCCGCGACACCTCCCACTTCAGGGCGCCACCGCACTGCCCGGCGTCGACGGCCACCAACACCAGGCCGCTGCACCCGGCGAAGTACTTCTCGAGCGTGCCGCGCACTTGGGAGGCCGCCGAGAAATGGATGAAGCCATCGCGATGATCGATGGCCGCTCCTCGGTAGACGCCGGCCTGCTCCGCCTCGCGCCACGCCTGCCCGTGTTCGATCTTGAAGATCAGTTCGGGACGCCCATCACTCGCTGCCATCGTCGCTCCGCTGCCGCCAACCTGCCGCTCACCACGAGCGCCCTGCGACCGCGTAGCTTACGCGAAACGGTGCTATTCGCCCGCACAACAGGACGATTGGGCCTCGCTGCGCAGTTGCTCCTCCACCCGTGGCACCGTGTCCTCTCCGTAGGTGCGTCGGGCGCCGTGGGTGTGAAAAGTCTCCCAGACCACGCCATCGGGGTCGCTGGCCCAGTGCTTGTTCGACTCGGCGTAGCAGCAGTTGGCGTCGCGCTCTTCCACGGTGCTGATCTGCGCATGGGCGAGGCGCCCGGCGATCTCCTCCAGTTCCTCATCACTCTGGGCCTGGATCCCCACGTGATTCACGCCGGTCGCGCCACCGCCATGGGTGGAGACGGCAAGGTTGATACGGGGGTCGTCCACCATCCACTTGAGGTAGTCGTGTTCGATCACGCTCGGTTCCTGGCCCAGCAACGCGGTGTAGAAACGCCGTGCCGTGGCCAGATTCTCCGTGCGTAGGTGCAAGTGAAAACGCTTCATCAATGCTCTCCCAAAGGAAAAGGGCGCTAGTCGGTGGTAGCGGAGCAACAGACCTCGCCGCGGGCATCGAACACGCCGGCGCAGCAGTCCTCCATCAAGAAGGCGCCGATCGCTCGGATCACCGGGTAGTCGGCGCGGCAACGAAGCTCCCGTCCCCGCCGTTGCTGAGTGACCAGTCCTGCCTCCACCAGCTTGCCTAGGTGATGGGTCAAGGTGGTGGCCGGCGTGCCGATCGCCTCGCGCAACTGGCTGACGTTCATGCCGTCGGTACCCGCCCGGACCAGCAATCGCAGCAAGGCCACGCGGCTGGCGCTGCCGAGGGCGGCGAAGGCAGCGGCGGCGCTGCTGTCGGTCATGTCGACGTGATCGATCATGCAAATAACTATACCTCTAGATATATAGTTATTCAAGCCTCGCCAATTGCACCGCGGTGCGACCGGCCCTGCTGTCACGGTGATGTCACCCGACGGACCCCAAAGGGACACGCCAGCCGTCGAATCCCCGTAACACCCACTCGGTACGTTGCCTCCCGCTTGCATCCCTACCCTCGGCTAAGGAGATCATTGATCATGCTGACCGCTGTCACGCCGCGGCGCCCGTCCGTGGCAGGCGCCCTCGCCTCACTGCTCATGGCCGCTGCCCCCGCTTCCGAGGCCCAGCTGGCGCTGGAGTTCATCGGTGAAGCCACCCTGCCCACCGGGCAGCAATTCGAGGGCACGGAAATCGGCGGCCTCTCGGGCATCGACTACGACCGCGCCAACGACCTCTACTACGTGCTGAGCGACGATCGCTCGAGCATTGACGACGCGCGCTTCTACACCATCACCATCGACCTCGATGACGGCACCCTGGACGACGGCGACGTCACCTTCGAAAGCCTGGTGACCCTCCTCGACACCGACGGCCTGCCCTTCGAGGCCTCGGGCGTGGATCCAGAGGCGATTCGCCACGACCCGATCACCGGCAGCCTGTACTGGACCAGCGAGGGTGATGCCAGCGCCCTGCAGGCACCGTTCGTGCGCGAGATGAACCCCGACGGCTCCTTCGTCCGCGAGTTCGAAACGCCCGTCAAGTACGCGCCCACCGAGGACGGCCTCGCCGGCATCCGTAACAACCTGGCCTTCGAGAGCCTTACCTTCTCCGAGCGCCGCACGAAGCTGGTCACGGCGACGGAGAACGCCCTGGCCGAGGACGGCCCGTCGGCCACGGTCGACAACGGCAGCCCCAGCCGATTCCTGGTCCTCGATGTGGCCACCGGCGAGGCCGGCGCGGAGTTCATCTACGAGACCGACCCGGTGGCCGCGGAGTCCGACCCGCCCGGCGACTTCACCACCAACGGCCTGGTGGAATTGCTGTCCCTCGGCGGCGGCAACCGCTTCCTCGCCGTGGAGCGCTCCTTCTCCGTCGGCGTCGGCAACGCGATCAAGCTGTACCTGGTCAGCGTGCGGCGGGCGGATGACGTCAGCGACGTCGACAGCGTGGAGGGTCAGGAGGTGCAAGTGGCGGCCAAGACCCTGCTGCTGGATCTCGCCGACTTGCAGATCACCCTCGACAACATCGAAGGGGTCACCTTCGGTCCGCGGCTACCGAACGGTGATCGCTCGTTGATCCTGGTGTCGGACAACAACTTCAACCCGGATCAGTTTACGCAGTTCTTAGCCTTCGCCCTGTCTGTCGGCGACTAGGAGCAAGGCCTCCAGGGGTGGGACCGCAAGGCCCACCCCTTCGAGCAGCTTTCCTCAGGAGTCTGCGCTGCGCAGCCCCATCCTTCGCAGCAAGGAGATGTAGCGCGGATCACTGCGCACGCCTGCCAGCTCTCGCAGGAGCGGCAGGAAGATCATGCCCCGCGAGCGCCCTTCCAGGCCGGCTTCGAGATAGGCAAACCCCTCATCGACGTGCCCGCCGGCAAAGGCGACGCGGGCCAGGAGCACCGAACTCACGTAGCGTTCCTGCGCCTGCTGCGCGAGCTCGCCGGCGATGGCGTCCCCACCTTCGCGATTGCCCGCCGCGTAGTACCCAACCGCCAGGTTCGCCAGCTGCCCCGGCGCCCGAGCGCGACGCGCGACGTCCTCTTCGAACACCTCGATCGCCTGCTCGACCTCGCCGCTCGCGAGCAGCGCGCGACCGAGCACTGCGGCAGCGTCAGGGTGGCTCTCGGCACGGCGGGCAGCGCTGATCGCCTGCGGCAGGCGGTTGGCATTGAGGTAGCGCCAGGCGGCGTTGGCATGGACGTAGGGATCATCAGCGCTGACCGCGAGGCGACGCTCCACCATGGCGATCGCCTCCTCGTGGCGTTCCAGCACCGAGAGCAGCAAGGCGTAGCCGAGGGTGTTGTAGGGGTCTTGCGCGAGGGCCTGCTGATACTCCGCCTCGGCGGCCGGGAAGTCCCAGTCGTACCAGGTGAGAATGTCCGCGTGCAGGCTGCGCGCGTCCGCCAGGTTCGGCGCCAGCGAGAGCGCGCGCAGGGCCGCCTCGCGAGCGCTCGGGTACGCCTCGGACGGTGTGAGCGCGCCGTAGCTCGTGCCCAGGAAGGTGTAGGCCCAGCCCAGAGCGGCCCACGCCTGGGCGAACTGCGGATCGATGCCTACCGCCGTCTCCAGGTGCTCGACGGCCTGCCGCAGATCCGGCAGCGTCTGCCGGAAGGTGTGGTAGCGACCCAGCAAATAGAGCTCGTAGGCAGCGATGCTGTCGGTCGGCAGTCGGTCCCCGTTGCGCGCCGGGGGCTGGACAGCCGCCGAGGCCTCGTCGATCAGCGCACTACTCACACGCGCCGCCACCTGCGCTTGCAGGTCGAAGAGACTACCTACGCTCAAGTCCGCCTCGAAGCTGTCGGCCCAGAGCAGCGTCTGCGAGCCCGCGTCGGCGAGTTCCAGCGCGAGCTGCAACTGGCCGTCACTCGCGCGGGTCAGACGGCCGCCCACCAAAGCATCCGCCTTAGGCACTTCGGCCTGGCCGGACAGGCGCGTGCGTGAGCGCACCGCCAACCCGGGCACGGCGGTTAGCCGCGAGCGCAGGGCGTCCTCCAAGCCGAGCGCGACGTGGGACTGGTCGGCCTCGGCCTCGAAGGGCAGCACGGCCACCGTAATCAACTCACGACCTTCGCCGGCGTCGACCGGGGGCATCGGTCGCTGTGCTGTCCACCAGCCGATGCTCGCGGCGAGCAGAACGAGGCCCGCGAGCACCAACCCCCATCCGCGCCATGGGGACGCGCGGCGAGCGGCACGCGCCTGCCTCTCCTCCACCGCCCCGTCACTGCCTTGCGTGACGGCGAGGCGCGGTACCCGCTCGACGGGCAGTTGCCAGCGGTAACCCTCACCACGCACCGCCACCAGCCAGTGCGCCGAGGAATCCCCCGCCGCCGGTGCCAGGGCCTGGCGCAGCAGGCGCGCTCGCTGTGCCAGCGTCTCATCGCTCACCGCCGTGCGCGCCCATACGGATTGGATGAGTTCGTCCTTGCTCACGGTGTGTGGCGCACGGGTGACCAATGCGAGGAGCAGGCGGTAGGAGAGCTTGGGCAGTTCCACCCAGCCCCCGTCGCACGAGACGCGCTCGGCTTGGGGATCGAGCTCCAAGGGGCCGGAGCGCAGCAACATGGGCACCGCGCCGCCAACGTGGGGGTGTGTCGCGACCTCCGATGGGTGTTGCGAATCGCCCATGGCGCGCTACGCGTGCCCCCAAGGCATTGATCCGACAGCGTCTTTTTCGAGCTTCATCCGGCCTTCATCGATCTTCATCGAGGCTTCAAGCATCTGCCGTGGCGCGCCCCTAGGGTGGCCCCTCCTCACACAACGGAAATGATCAGGAGCCCCCATGCGCCTCGCACACGTCCTCTTCCTCGCCCTCGTCGCCCCAGTGGCCATCGCCTCCGCGTCCGCCGACGACGGCGGTGGTTGGCACCTGAACGCCGCTGCCGGGCGCGCCATCATCGACGAGCAGTTCGACGACGGCACCCTCCTAGACACGAGCAGCACCGCGTTCCGCTTCTCACTCGGCTATCGCTTCGGTGACTACATCGGCCTAGAGGCCGGCTACCACAACTTCGGTGACTTCGAGCAGGAGACCCTGATCGACGGCACCCCGGCCGACGTCTCGCTCAGTGCCGACGGGTTCACCTTGGCGCTCACCGGGCGCATCCCGCTCGGCGAGCGGGTCGCCATCCTCGGTCGCGCCGGCGCCTTCTTCTGGAACGGGAGGGCGCAGATCAACGACGTCACCTCCGCCAGCCCCGATGACACCAACCTGCTGCTCGGATTGGGCGTCGGCTATCAGGTAGCGGCACCTCTGATGATCACCGCAGACGTCTCCCACTACGCCCTCGACGACGCCGACAGCACCGTGTTTTCGATCGGCCTCGAGTACCGCTTCGGACAGCGCTGAGCGCCAGCGCCGGTACCGACCTTCAGATCGGTCGGTACCGGCACCGCCCGGTGGGGCTAGGCCTCGGGTTTGCGGAAGACCACCGTCATGCGATCGGACTCGCCGATGGCCTCGAGCGACGCCCGCAGTTCGGGGTCTTCGCCACTGGTGGACAGGTTCGGCGGCAGGCGCCAGACGATATCCTCCGCCGTCGGCTGGTCCGCCCGGTTGCGGTTGATGCCCGACTCCATGAGCAATTCGAAGCCCGCGGAGATGAAGGCCCGCTTGACGTCCGCCTCCTTGAGGTAGCCGGCGGCGCCCGTCGCCCACTCGTCCGGTGCATCGTTGGGTGCGCGGTGTTGCACCACGCCGACCAGGCCACCGGGCTTGAGCACTCGCATGGACTCTTCGATCGCTCGGCTCATGTAGTCGCCGTCACCTTCGAAGCGTGCCAGGTTGTGCAAGGCGCGGACGAACAACACGCGATCGACGGTGCCCGAGAGGTAGTCGGGCATGGTGCCGAGCGTGTAGGCCTCCACCGACGCCGCGCCCTCGATGTCCCAACCCGCTACCTGTTCGGGCCATTGGGTGGGGAACTTGACGCGCTCGGCGATCGCTTCATCGTCGAAGAACCCGAACAGCGGCCAGAGACTGTCCTCGTAGGTGGCGCCGATCAGCGTGCCGTCGCTGCCCAGGTAGGGCAGCAGGATCTTGCTGTACCAGCCACCGCCCGGCAGCGCCTCGACCACCGTGTGGCCGGGCTCGATCCGAAACAAGCGGATCGTCTCCTCGGGGTGGCGCCACTCATAGCGCGCCTGCATCTCCTCGGGCTGGGCCGCCAGCACTTCGGCCAGACGATCGACTTGCTCCTCAGCTGCCGGGGCCGCCGCCTCGGGCGCGGGGGCTTCGGCGCTCGGCGATGCCGACGGCTCGCCCGCCGCCTCCTCGCCCGTCTCGGCGCAGCCGGTGAGGGCCAGCGGTAGCAGGGCGATCCACCATGTCCAGTGCTTCATCTGTCTCTCGCTCCATCGGTTGGTTCGTGCGGGCGCACGCAGGGCTCCTTAGCCTACACGCTGCCAGGCCTCGTACAAGGCAGATGCGCGGGGAAGGTGGCCGGCGCGGTTGCGTCAGGCCCGGTGGGCTGGTCAGACTGCCTCGTCCGCGCGAGCAATGGAGGCGATTCGAGATGACGACGGCGACCATGAGCAGGGGCGCAGCCCTCGGTGCATTCAGCGTATTGCTGACCCTGGCGGTCGGCGCCCACACCCCCGCCGTCGCCGACGACGCGCCCAACGATCAACTCATCGACGGCCTGGCGTTGCGCAGCATCGGTCCTTCGGTCTCCGGCGGTCGTATCGCCGATATCGCCGTGCACCCCACCCGCCGCAGCACCTGGTATGTCGCTGCCGGCTCCGGTGGCGTCTGGAAGACGGTCAACGCCGGTATCACCTGGTCACCGCTGTTCGATGACCAAGCCACCTATTCCATCGGCGAGATCACCCTCGACCCCCAGCGCCCGGACACCGTGTGGGTGGGGACGGGCGAGAACGTCAGCGGTCGCCACGTCGCCTGGGGCAACGGCGTGTACCGCAGCCTCGACGGTGGCCACTCGTGGCAAGCCATGGGACTCGCGCGCAGCGAACACATCGGGCGCATCCTCGTGCACCCGCAGGACTCCAAGATCATCCTGGTGGCGGCCGAGGGCCCTCTGTGGGCGGACGGCGGCGAACGCGGCGTGTACCGCAGCACCGACGGCGGCGAGAGTTGGACCCGCGTGCTGCACGTGGACGAGCGCACCGGCGCGACGGACCTCGAGTTCCATCCCACCGATCCCTCGATCGTGTACGCCGCCACCTACGACCGGCGTCGCACCGTGTGGTCGCTGCTCGCGGGTGGCACGGGCTCGGGCCTGTGGAAGTCCACGGACGGCGGCGTGACCTGGCGGCGCCTGAGCGCGGGCCTGCCGCCCGCGGATGCGGCCGTAGGCAAGATCGGCATCGCGGTGACCCCCGCCGCCCCCGACCGGGTCTACGCCACCATCGAAGCTGACGCCGACCATCTCGGCCTCTACGCGAGCGAGGACGCCGGCGAACGCTGGCAACGCCGCGCTGAGTACATCTCCGGCGGCACCGGACCGCACTACTACCAGGAGCTGGAAGCCTCGCCCCGCAACGCCGACCACCTCTACCAGATGGACGTGTTCATGCACGTGAGTCGCGACGGTGGACGCACCTTCACCGAGCTCGGCACGGGGCGGGAAAAGCACAGCGACAACCACGCCCTGTGGATAGACCCCGACGACCCCACGCACCTGATCGCGGGCACCGACGGTGGCCTCTACGAGAGTTTCGACGACGGCCGCAAATGGCGCCACTTCCCTAACTTGCCCATCAGCCAGTTCTACAAGGTCGCGCTCAGCAACCGCACGCCCTACTACGACGTGCTGGCAGGCGCGCAGGACCTCGGCACCCTGCACGGCCCCTCGCGCACCCTGCACACCGAGGGCGTCCGCAACCAGGACTGGTACGTCTCCTACGGCGCCGACGGCTACGGCGTGGCCTTCGATCCGCTAGACCCCGACGTCTTCTACCAGATGAGCCAGAACGGCAACCTCGTCCGCCACCACCGACCCAGCGAGGAAGACGTCTACATCCGCCCGCAGCCCGCCCCTGGCGATCCGCCGGAGCGCTGGAACTGGGATTCCCCGCTGCTGGTGAGCGAGCATGCCCCGCAACGCCTGTACTTCGCCTCCCAACGCCTCTGGCGCAGCGACGACCGCGGCGACAGCTGGACGCCGATCAGCGGCGACCTCACCACCAACGCCAACCGCTTCGAACTGCCCGTGGGCGGACGCGTGCGCAGCGCCGATGCGCTGTGGGATCTGCGCGCCATGTCGCGCTACGCCACGCTTACGGCCATCAGTGAATCGCCCCGCGACGGTGCTCGCCTGTGGACCGGCAGCGACGACGGCCTCGTGCACACGAGCGACGACGGCGGTGAACGTTGGCGTCAGGTCACCCCGCCTCCCCTGCCGGCGCAGGCATTCATCAACGATGTGGAAGCCTCCCAGCATGCTGTCGACGGGGCCTTCATCGCCGCCGACAACCACAAGACGGGCGACTACAAGCCCTACCTCTTCGCCACCGACGACGGCGGACGCAGTTGGCGGGACATCTCGGGCAATCTGGCCGACGGGGTGATCGTGTGGGCCATCCAGCAGGATCACATCGAGCCGAACCTCCTCTTCCTGGGCGCGGAGAACGGCCTCTACGTGACCCTAGACGGCGGCAAGCACTGGCGCCGTTTCAGCGCCGGCGTGCCGACCATCTCCTTCCGCGACGTGAAGCTCCAGCGTCGCGACGACGACGTGGTGGGCGCCACCTTCGGTCGCGGCCTCTACGTGCTCGACGACTACGGCCCCCTGCGCGCGGCCGCCGCTGATCTGCGCCAGGGCGGTGACGGCATCCCCGGTGACGACGCTGGCGCCCTGTTCGCCGTGCGCGATGCCTGGTGGTTCCTGCCCGCCCAGCCGGGCCAGGCGATCGGCCTGCCCACCCAGGGCAGCAGCGCCTGGCGCACGCCGAACCCGCCACACGGTGCCGTCTTCAACGTCTTCCTGAGCGACGTTCCCCTGTCTGCCAAGAAGGCGCGACGTGAGCAGGAGCAGAGCCAAGCGAAGGACGGGGCCGACGTCGCCTTCCCAGGCTTCGAAACCCTGCGCGATGAAGCCCTCGCCGGGCAGACCCGCTACGCCCTCGAGGTCAGCGCCGAGGACGGCACCCCCGTTCGCCGCCTGTCTGTAGCGGCGAAGGAAGGCCTGCAGCGCGTCGCGTGGAACATGCGCACCGCGCCCGGGGAAGCCATCGATCTCTCGCCACCGGGCTTCTCGCCGCCGTGGTTTACAGATCCGGAAGGTGCCCTCATGGGGCCGGGCACTTACCGTGTACAACTCATCGAGGTCAGCGATCAGGGCGTTCGCACGCTCGGCAGTGCAGAGTCCTTCACCCTGCACGCCGTCGACAACCTGCCGCCAGATGCCGATCCCGCCACCACCGTGGCCTTCCGGGTGGAGCTCCTCGACCTGAGCCGTCGCCTGGACGCGGTGAACGGCGTACTGAAGGAGATCGACGCCCGCCTCCCCTACCTGCGGACCGCCTTGGAACGGACACCGAGCGCGGACGCCAGCCTCTACCAGGCGATCGACGACGTTCGCCGCTCCGTGGCGGCCATCCAGGAGACCCTGCGCGGCAACCCGGCCCGCGCCAAGCTCAACGAACCCGACCGCCCTGGTGTCATCTCCCGCCTCTACGCGGCGGGCGGTGCCCTGGCCACGCGCATGGCGCCCACGGCAACGCAGCGGGAGAACATGGCCCTCGCCCGCAGCGGCTTGGAAGATGTGGAAGCACGGGTGGAGCGCGTACGTGCCGAGCAACTCGCGGCCGTCGAGAGCGCCCTCGCTGAGGCAGGTGCGCCCTGGACACCGGGGCAGCGTATTGGCGCCAGGGACTGACCCGCACGCCGGCGCCCCCGCGGCGCCGGCGATCCCTCCCGGCCGACGCGAACCGCGATGATCAAGTTCCGACCGCGCAACTTCCTGCACAATCAGGAGACCACCTGGTTGGTGCTCGATCTGGCCATGCTCGGGCTGCTGGTCATCAACCTCGCCTGGTTGATCCTCGACTGGCTCTACGCCAGCACCTGGTTCCCGCCCCTCGTCTCGCGCCTATTGCCGGTGATCGGTGACTATTACGCCGCTCACATCGATCCGGTCTTCTGGCTCATCGACCTCGCCTTCGTGGCGGTGTTCCTCAGCGAGTTCGTGCTGCGCTGGGCGATCGCCGTGCGGCGCAAGATCTACGACCGCTGGTACCACTACCCCTTCCTGCACTGGTACGAAGTGCTCGGCTGCCTGCCCCTGGCCGGCTTCCGCGCCCTGCGCTTCCTGCGCATCCTCTCGATGGTCTACCGCCTGCAGAAGCTCGGCGTCATCGACCTGGCCGACACGGCACCAGCACGTCTGGTGGCCCGCTACTACGCCATCCTCGTGGAAGAGGTGGCGGACCGGGTGGTGGTGAACGTGCTCGACGGCGTGCAGGCGGAGCTGCGCGCGGACCAGCCGGTGGTCCGCCGCATCGTCAACGACGTGGTGCTGAAGCGTCGGGGCGATCTCGTGGAAGCCCTCGGCCGCCGCCTCGAGCTGCTGGTGGACGAGGCCTACGGTGACCACCGGGCCGACGTCAGCGTCTACGTGGACAACCTGATCACCAAGGCAGTGGAGGAGAGCCAGGACGTCAAGCGTCTGCAGCTCATCCCCGTCTTCGGCGCCTACGGCACGCGGCTGCTGGAACGCACGATCGCGCAGATCGTATTCGCTGTGATCGACGGTGCCGCGGCGGACCTGCAGTCCGAGCGCAACCGGGCCTTCGTCGAAGACCTCCTCTCCTCCACCCTGGACCAGCTGCTGCAGCACGATGAGCAATTCGACGAGGTCACCAACCAGATGCTCATCGATGCCATCGACCTCATCAAATCCCAGGTGCAAGTGCAGCGCTGGCGCCAGGAACACCCAGCCGATGAGGGCTCACCGCCGGCCACCCCAGCGCCGGTGACGCCGGTAGCACCCGACCCACGGTAGAATGGCAGCGCACCCGCAGGAGAACGACGAACCATGACCTACGTGCTCATCCACAACCCCGCCTGCAGCACCAGTCGCAAGGGGCTCGCGTTGCTCGAAGCGCAGGGCGTCGCCCCCGAACTGCGCAAGTACATGAACGTCTCCGAGCGACTCAGCGAGGACGAGCTGCGCGATATCGCCAAGAAGCTGGGCGGGGTGAGTCCGCGTGAGTTCATGCGCGCCAAGGACGGTCCCGCCCTCGGGATCGACGCGCAGGCGAGCGATAACGAGGTCTTTGCCGCCATGGCGGAGCATCCCAAACTCATCCAGCGCCCGATCGGCATCAAGGGTGCGCGCGCCGCTGTGGGCCGCCCGATCGAGCAGCTCCTGGAGATTCTGTAGGAAGGTCGACCCAGCGTGGGTGATAGGTCGCCCCTCACCATCCTCTATCGCGACGAGCACCTGGTGGCCATCGACAAGCCGCCGGGTCTGCTGGTCCACCGCTCCAACCTCGATCGCCACGAAACCCGCTTCGCCCTGCAGCTGCTGCGCGATCAGCTGGGGCAGCGAGTGTTTCCGATCCACCGCCTCGACAAGCCCACCTCCGGCGTCCTGCTCTTCGCCTTGAGCCCCGAAGACGCACGCCTGCTCGCCCAGCAGTTCGAAGCCCATACCGTCACCAAGGACTACCTGGGGGTGGTGCGGGGCCATTGTCCCCCCAAGGGTACAGTGGACAATCCCATCGCAGACGAGCCCGGAACGAGCGCAAACACGACGCCGCGTCCTGCGCGCACGGCCTACCGCTGTCTTCGGCATGGCGAGATCGAGGCCCAGATCGACCGCTACCCGACCAGCCGCTACTCGCTGGTGGCACTCCAGCCCGTCACCGGCCGGCGCCACCAATTGCGGCGCCACATGAAGCACATCGCCCATCCCATCATCGGCGACACCACCTACGGCAAGGGCACTCACAACCGCTTCTTTCGCCAGGCATTCGCCTGCGATCGACTCCTGCTGGCATGCGTCGGCGTGCGCGTCCAGCACCCGCGCACCGGACGCGTCCTTCAGCTCCACGCCCATCCCGGTCACGCTTTCGAGCGGGTCGCTGCCGCCTTCCAATGGTCCTTACCACGGTCCCCATGGATGGCCGTGTAGGGGATTTCCGAAGCGGCAAAATTTGATTAGACGACATGGAGTCCGCTTATACTCCGGGGAGTCCTGGGGTTGGTGAGCAACCCCGAGCGAGACGCCTGGAGGAGCCCGGCGCCAGATGCAGAAAGTGAATGTGCACCATGTCGCCGCGCGGGCGGGTGTATCGATCAAGACCGTTTCGCGCGTGATCAACGACGAACCGAACGTCCGCCCCTCCACCCGCGAGGCGGTGCTGGCGGCGATCGAGGAGCTCGGCTATCGCCCGGACACCTCCGCCCGGCGCTTGGCCGGCAAGCGCTCCTTCCGCATCGCGTTGCTCTACGAAGACCCCGGCCCCTACGCGAGCCCGAGCGCGAGCTACCTCACCGATCTGCAGGGCGGCGTGCTCGCCCGCACCCAAGCCGAAGGCTACGAGCTGCTGGTCTACCCCTTCGAAGCCACCGCGGAGAATGCGCCTAGCATCGTGGCGCGCCTGGTGAAGGAGACCCGCCTGGACGGCTGCATCATCGCCCCGCCCTTCGCGGAGATGACGGCCCTCAACGAGATGCTGCAAGACCAGCACATGCCCTGCGTGCGGATCTCACCCGGTGTGCGTACGCGCGCGGACGAGTCGGTGCGCACCAACGATCGCGAGCTCTGCGCGGAGATGACGCGCTACGTCGCCTCCCTTGGCCATGAGCGCATCGGGTTCATCATCGGTCATCCGGACCATCGCGCCGTGCAAAGCCGCTACGTCGGGTACAAGGAGGGGCTAGAGAGCTGCGGCTTACCCTTCCACAAGCACCTCGTCCAGCAGGGCACCAACAGCTTCGAATCGGGCCAGGTGGCGGCACGCAAGCTGCTGAGCGGCACGCACCAGCGCCCGACGGCGATCCTCGCCAGCAACGACGACATGGCCGCCGGCGTCCTCTACGTCGCCCACGAGATGGGGCTCAGCGTGCCCCACGGTCTGTCCGTGACGGGCTTCGACGACGCCCCCCTGGCTCGCCACCTATGGCCATCGCTGACCACCGTGCGCCAGCCGATCTTCGAACTCGCGAGCGCAGCGGCTGATCTGCTGCTGGCTCGCCTTAAGGGCCACGACACCCGTCGCCTGCCGCGCACGGTGCTCGGAGAGCTGAAGATCCGCGACTCCACCGGCGCCGTCGCCGAGGACGACGCCAACGCCGGCGGACGCCGGCGCAATCGCTTCGCCAACGCCTAGGGAAGCTCTGCGCAAGTCTGGTCGCCAGCCCCGTGCGTCCAGCGACGCGAGATCAAGGCGCGCGAAGTTCCCTGTAGCCGCAGCTACAGGGAACTTTGCGCAACGCCGAGATCGGGTTGCTGGTGCGCGGGGATGGTGGGCGGACTTGTGCAGAGATTCCCTAAGTACTACTGCCCCAGGTAGAAGGTGTCCGTGCCGGTGCGGTTGCAGAAGTAGAGATCGTCGATGCCATCGCCGTTGGCATCGAACACTTCCACGTCGAACAAGCTGCCGATGGGCTGCTCATCGAACAGGGCCAGTCCGTCATCGGTGAAGGTACCGTTGCCGTCGTTGAGCCAGAAGGCGACGGTGCCGCCGAGGCTCAGGCGATTGGCCGGGGCCACCACGTCCACGTCACCATCGCTGTCCAGATCGACGAACTGGATGGTGAAGCTGCTCGCCCCCAGGGACACGCCCGCCAGCGCCGTCGCGGTCGCGTCGGTGAAGTTCCCCGCGCCATCGTTCAGCAGCAGCTGGTTCTCCTGATCGAAGCTGTTGACGAAGGTGATGTTGCCGAGCACGAGGTCGAGATCGCCGTCGTTGTCCACGTCGGCGGCGTCCACCTCACGGGTCTCGCGTGGATCGTTCGGTGGCAGGGAGTCGTTGCGCTCGGTGAAGGTGCCATCGCCGTTGTTGATGTAGAGGAAGTTAAAGCTCTCGTTGGCCACGAATAGATCCTGATCGCCGTCACCGTCCGCGTCGAAGAACAGCAGATCCTGGGTGGTGCCGAACTCGCCGAAGGACAGGTTGGCCGTGTCGTCCACGAAGGTGGTGCCAGGCTGTTGCAACAGGGTGAGGTTGGCGCCGCGGTTGCCCAGGATGATGTCGAGCAAGCCGTCGCCGTTCAGGTCGAGCACCTCGACGGCGTTGGCGATGCTGTCCAGGGGGATGGCGCCGACCACTTCCGTAAACAGACCCGTGCCGTCGTTGAGGTAGAACGCGTGCTCGGCGTCATCCTCGTGGACGGAGATCATGTCAGGGTCGCCGTCGTTGTCGAAGTCGGCCAGGCGCAGGTCTTCGTTGTCGCCGCTGCCGCCCAGGATCACGCCGGGGATCTGATCGAAGACGCCGTTGCCGTCGTTGCGCAGGAGCAGGTTGATGCCGAACTCCTGGGCCAGAACAAGGTCGAGATCGCCGTCGCCGTCCACGTCAGCGGCGCCGGCATCCATGCACATACCGGACAGGGACGGGATGTTCGCGGTCGCATCGCTGAAGCGGATCGTGACGCCGCCACCTCCGCCGCCGCCGCCGCCACCATCGGTGCCCCCGTCGCCACCGCCGCCGCCACCTCCGCCGCCGCCTCCCCCGCCCCCACAGGCGGTGAGCAGAAGCGTTGAGCTAAGGATGAGCAAGGCCGAAGCGGTGAAGCGAGCGTCCATCACGAGTTCCCTTTCGCGGTGTGGTTGACATCGATGTTGTAGAGCCTAGACACCCCTTTGCTCAAACACCAGTATTTCGTGAAAAATACAACAAACAGCTTGCGCGCTGGCGTGCGGTGCCCATTGGCGACCCGCCGGAAAAGCGGTTTATCCTAGTGGGATGAACGCAACGTCACTCCGCGCCTCGCCCCTGCGCTCGCTGCTCGCCATCACGTGCCTGTGCACCACGATCCTCTCCGGCGGCGTGCTGGCCCAGGGGGTGGACACGGCCTCAGAGCGCGCGCGGATCGCGAACGAGCGGATTCAGCGGGATATGCAACGGCGCCAGGCCGATGAGGAGCCGGCGGAGGAAGGTAGCGCTGCCGCGACGGCGACGGCGATTCCCCGCGGGCCGAGCAGCGGCGTGCCCTACGCGGCGACGCGACCGTCGGCCCCGCCGCCGAGCGCTGCGCCCGCCGCGACGTACGCGCCGAGCCAACCCGCGGCACCGAGCGCGGGCGGTGATGCCACCGCCATCGACGGTGACTACACGCGCACCCTGTCCCAGCTCCGTGTGCTCGGCGAGCTGCGCGATGCGGGCTACATCACCGAGGACGAGTTCTCCCGCATCAAGACGCGCATCATCTCCAGCGTCTTCTAGCGCCCCGCCGTGGGGGTTGCCCCTTTCGGCTCGTACACCCGCACGTAGTCCACCACGAGTTGCTGGGGGAACACGGCGTCGTCGATCGGCCCGCCGGCCCGCCCCCAGGCCCCGCCCACGGCGAGGTTGAGGATCACGTGGTACGGATGATCGTAGGGCCAGGAGCGCCAACCGTCATGCTCGTTGACGTAGGAGAAGTAGTGGGTGTCGTCGACGTAGGCATCGATGCGCTCGGGGGTCCACTCGAGAGCGTAGGCGCGAAAACGCCGGTCCACCTCATCGAGGATGATCCGCCCCTTGCGCTGCTCCCACTTCGCCCAGTAGTAGGCCTCGTTGTGGACCGTGCCGTGCACGTGCCCCATCTGGTAGCCAACGTGCTCCATGATGTCGATCTCGCCGGAGTTCGGCCACGCATCGCAGGCGTCGTTGCCCTGCCAGTCGCCATCGCTGCACTTGGTCGCGTAGCGAAAGGGATCGCTAGGTAACATCCAGATCGCGGGCCAGGTGCCCTGGCCCTGGGGCAGGCGCGCACGAACTTCGATGCGACCGTACAGCAGATCGCCCTTGCCCTGGGAGTGGATCCGGGCCGAGGTGTACTGCCCGTTCTCGTAGGTTTCACGGTGCGCTTCGATGATCAGGTGGCCGTTGGCCAGGCGCAGGTTGCGGGGCCGATCCGTGTACACCTGATCCTCATCGTTGACCTTGCGCGCCGGCCACAGATCGGGCGTCCAGCGCGCGTCGTCCAGGCGCTCGCCATCGAACTCGTCACGCCAGGCGAGCGTCCACCCGATGGCCGGCTCGGCCTGACGTACGGACAAGGCACTCAGCACGGGCTGCCCCTGGCGGGCGACGAAGTGCACGTCGAGGCGCCCGTCGCTGACCGCCACGCCCGGCACCGTCACCGTGAGCGCCGACTGCGCCTTGCCGTCACGCCAGCCCATGACGTTGATGTCTTCGATAACCCGCTTCTGCTCCAGATAGGCGTCGAAGGTCCTGCGACCGACCGGCACGGCCAGCGGCTCGGCGAAGTAGAAGGTCACATCGTAGGTACCGGAGGCCAGGGCATGCGCGATGCGCACATCCCCCACACGGTAGCCCGCGTACAACGCCGGATCCTGACTGCCCTTCACCACCTCGAGGGCCCCGGGGGTGCCGCCGCTCACGTCGGTCTCGGCGGCGAAGCGGGTGCCATCCATCGCCTCGTAGGCGGGACCGTTGACGTTCACCGCCCATACCGCTGACGGCGGTGCAGCATAGGCCGAACTGCCCAATAAACAGAGGCCTGCGACACTGACCACGATTGTTGTTTTCAAGGATCCCCCTCCCTGGTTGGCCCACGGAGGATTCTGAATGACAGCGCTGTCAGACACAATTAAACTGTCGCTAGATTTTCGGTCGCCGAGGCGCCTCAGGCGCTGGCGGAGGCCGGCCCAGAAGACAACGACAAGAGTACGTTGCTTATGTCCGTGGAACACCATTTCCCGCAGGCGACCAGCGGTCGCCCCGTCCCCGCTGGCGCCTTCGTCGACATCGCCGGCGACCGCTTTTATGCGATCACCGACGTCGACCACATGGCGCCGTTCTTCGTCAGCGTCATCTCGAGCGCGGACCACTGGTTGTTCGTATCATCGACGGGTGGGCTCACCGCTGGACGGGTGTCCCCGGACACGTCGCTGTTCCCCTACGTGACAGTTGACAGGATCCACGAGAGCCTGCCGCACACGGGCCCGAAGACCATCGTCCGGGTACACCGCACCGGTCAGGCCTCCCAGCGCTGGGAGCCGTTCAACCGGGAACACGACGGCCGCTACTCCACCAGCCGCCAGCTGGCGAAGAGCCTGGTTGGGCACAAGCTGCGCTTCGAAGAGGTCAACCACGATCTGCAGCTGGCGTTCCGCTACACCTGGGAGACGAGCGCGCAATTCGGCCTCGTACGCCGCTGCGAGTTGCTGAACCTCGGCGATGGCCCGGTGGACCTGGAGTTCCTGGACGGCCTCGCTAACCTGCTCCCCGCCGGCACGCCGCGCTTCACCCAAACCAACTCGAGCAACCTGGTCGACGCGTACAAGTGGACGGAGCTGGATCCGAGCTCAGGTCTAGCGCTGTTCACCCTCTACTCGGGCATCACGGACCGCGCTGCGCCCTGCGAGTCGCTCAAGGCCAACGTGGCCTACTGCCTCGGCCTGGACGCCCCCACGCGGCTGATCTCGTCCAAGCAGCTCGAGGCCTTCCGCCACGGTGAGGCCCTGCGCGAGGAGGAACGCGAGCGCGGCATCCGCGGTGCCTACTTCGTGCACCAGCGCCTGAGCCTGGAGCCTGGTGCCGGCAAATCCTGGTGCCTGGTCACTGACCTGGAGCGATCCCAGGGCGATGTCGTGAACTTGCGCAACGCGCTACGCGACCCCGCTGGTCTCGCCGAAGCCATCGACGCGGACGTGGCGGCGGGCGGCGACGCCCTCGCCCGCATCATCGCCTCCTGCGACGGCTACCAGGGCACGGCCGAGGAGAACGTGGCCGCCCACCATTACGCCAACGTGATGTGGAACGTGCTGCGCGGGGGCTACTTCCCCTCCCAGTACCAGGTGCCGGCGGGCGATTTCGCCGCCACCGTGCGCTCCTTCAACCGCCCCGTCTACGAACGCCACGAAGCCATGCTCGGCGCCCTCCCGAGGGATCTCACCGTGTGGGAGCTGCGTGAACGCATCGGCGCGACGGGCGACCGACAGCTCGAGCGCCTCGCCCAGGAGTACCTACCGATCGCCTTCGGTCGCCGCCACGGCGACCCCAGCCGTCCGTGGAATCAGTTCTCCATCCGCACCCACGACGGCGAAGGTCAGCCGGTCTACTGGTACGAGGGCAACTGGCGCGATGTCTTCCAGAACTGGGAGGCCCTGGCCTTCAGCATTCCCGAGTACGTCGAGCACATGGTGGCGAAGTTCGTCAACGCCTCCACCATGGACGGCTACAACCCTTACCGCATCACCAAGGAAGGCATCGACTGGGAGGTCGAGGAGCCGGACGATCCGTGGAGCTACATCGGCTATTGGGGTGATCATCAGATCATCTACCTGCAAAAGCTCCTGGAGCTGTCGCGCCAGTTCCACCCGGAGCGTCTGCAGGCGCTGCTGCACGCGCCGCTGTTCGCCTACGCCAACGTGCCCTACCGCATCCGCCCGTTCCACGCCCTGCTCGAGGATCCGAAGACCACCGTCGACTACGCCGACGACGCCGCGCACGCCATCGAAGCGCGCCTCGAGCAGATAGGCGGCGATGCGAAACTGATCCTCACCCGCGACGGCGAGGTACATCAGGTGACCCTGCTGGAGAAGCTGCTGGTGCCGCTGCTCGCCAAGCTCGGCAACCTGGTGGTGGACGGTGGCATCTGGATGAACACGCAACGTCCGGAGTGGAACGACGCCAACAACGCCCTGGTCGGCCAGGGGCTGTCCATGGTGACCTTGTACTACCTGCGCCGCTACGTGCACTTCCTCCACGGACTGCTCAGCCGCGAAGACGCGGCGGCCACCCTGTCCGCGCCCCTCGCCCAGTGGCTGCGCGACACGGCGACCGCCCTGCACGCCTTCCGCGGCCGCCTCGACGCCGGTACGGTCCCCAACGACCACGACCGCTACGCGCTGCTGGTGCAACTCGGGGAGGCGGCCAGCACCTATCGCACGACCGTCTACGCCGAAGGCGCCGGCGACGGCGCGGTGCAAGCGCTGCCCATGGGCGAGATCACCAGCCTGCTGGACGATACGCGCGCGGTGGTCGATCAGAGCATCCAGAGCAACCGTCGCGAAGACGGCCTCTACCACGCCTACAACCTGCTGGGGGTGAGCGAGGAACGGCTGGAACTCGGCCATCTCTACCCGATGCTCGAGGGACAGGTGGCTGCGCTCAGCGCCGGCACCCTGGCGCCTCAGGAAGCGGTGGCGGTACTGGACGGGCTCTTCGACAGCCCTATCTACCGGGTGGACCAACACAGCTTCATGCTCTACCCCGACCGCAAGCTGGCGAGCTTCCTGGATAAGAACCGCCTGGCGCAGGCGCAGGTCGAAGCCAATCCGTTGCTCACCCGCCTGCTCGCGGACGGTAACGAGGACGTGCTCTACAGGGATGCCGAGGGCACCTATCGCTTCAACGCGGACTTCACCAACGCCGATGACCTGCAAAGCGCGCTGGACGCCCTGCCCGAGAGCTTCCAAGGCCTGGTGGCCGATGGCCGAGACAGCGTCCTTGCACTGTTCGAACAGGTCTTCGATCACCAAGCATTCACCGGCCGATCCGGCACCATGTTCGGCTTCGAGGGCCTCGGCTGCATCTACTGGCACATGGTTTCCAAGCTCCTGCTGGCGGTACAGGAGACGTTCTTCGCGGCGCTCGAGGCGGGTACGGACGAACTCACCTGCCATCGCCTCGGCGAACACTACTATCAGGTACGGGCAGGCATCGGCTTCAACAAGTCCCCCGCGGAGTTCGGCGCCTTCCCCATGGATGCCTACTCGCACACCCCGGGCCACGCCGGCGCGCGCCAACCGGGCATGACCGGACAGGTCAAGGAAGAGGTGCTCACACGCTTCGGCGAGCTCGGCGTGCGCGTGCGCGATGGCCGCGTGAGCTTTCGCCCGCAACTGTTGCGCGGACAGGAGTTCCTGTCGGCGCCAGCGCCCCTGCGCTACGTGGGCCTCGACGATGAGTGGCACGAGCTGGCGCTATCGCCGCACAGCCTGGCGTTCACCTGGTGCCAGGTGCCGGTGCGCTACGCCCTGGTCGAGGTGGAAGATGCGGCCGGCATCACCGTGCACTACGCCGACGGCACCAGCCAGTCACAAGCCGAGCTCACGCTCTCGAGCGCCGACAGTGAGTCGCTCTTCCGCCGTGAGGGGCGCGTACGCGAAGTCGTCGTGCGCCTCGGCACCACCCTGCTTTTCAAACACTGATTGATTCGGAGTCCAGGCACATGTCGATGTCGCCCTACCAACGCAAGCTCTCCCTCGCCGGGGTCGATATTCGTAATCGCAGCGTCGAGGACCTGCGCCGCCTCGTACGAGAGCTTCTCGAGCGCGGCCTCCACGGGATTTCCTTCAGCCCCTACGTGGAGGGCCAGGACCCCAAGGTGGTGAAGGTCACGGAGGCGCAGATTCGCGAACGCCTGGCCATCATCCAGCCTTACGTGCGCTGGATACGCACCTTCTCCTGCAGCGAGGGCAACGAGCTCATCCCGGCCATCGCCAAGGGCGAAGGGCTCAACACCATGGTCGGCGTCTGGCTCGGCGACGACCTGGAGAAGAACGACCAGGAGCTGGCCACGGGCATCGAACTGGCCAAGGCCGGCCTTGTGGATGTGCTAGGCGTGGGTAACGAAGTGCTCCTGCGCGGCGATCTCACGGAAGATCAGCTGCTCGAGTACCTGCATCGCGCCCGCGCCGCGGTGCCAGACAGCGTGCCGGTAGGCTACGTCGATGCCTACTTCGAGTTCGAGGTGCATCCGCGCATCACCGAGGCCTGCGATGTGATCCTCGCCAACTGCTATCCCTTCTGGGAGAGCTGCCCGGCGGAGTTCGCCTGCCTGTACATGAAGGACATGTACCGCCGCGCGCAGCGCGTGGCGCCGGGCAAGCGCGTGATCGTGAGCGAGACCGGCTGGCCCAACATCGGCACCCCCGTCGGCGGCGCCGTGCCCTCCTTCGAGCACGCCATCAAGTACTTCCTCGACACCTACCAGTGGGCGGAAGAGGATGACGTGGAGGTCTTCTGGTTCTCCTCCTTCGACGAGACCTGGAAGGTGGCCGCCGAGGGCGATGTCGGCGCCTACTGGGGCCTGTGGGACCAGCACGGGAAGCCGAAGTATGTCTGACATCATCGCCCGCCCCTTCATGACCCGCTCCTTGCCCACCTACGGGCGCGCCATCTGCTACTCGGGCTACCGGGAGGGCCAACACCCCGGCCACGGTCTGTACCCCTCCTACGAGGAGATTCGGGAGGATCTCAATATCCTCGCGCCCCATTGGCAGTACCTTCGCCTGTACGACTGCAGTCGCCACGCGCAGACGGTGCTGGAGGTGATCGAACGCGAAGCGCTGCCCCTACGCGTGATGTTAGGCGTGGATCTCGCCGCCGAGGTGAGCAACCCGAACTGCCCCTGGGGCGCTGACTTCAGTGAGGAGACCCTGCGCGAGAACCGCGCCGCCAACGAATCGCGCGTCATCCGCGCGATCGCCCTGGCCAGCGCTCATCCGCACACGGTGATGGCCATGTCGATCGGCAACGAGGCGAGCGTCGACTGGACGGACCACCTGGTGCCGGTGGAGCGCCTGGTGAGCTACGCCTCGCAGATGCGCGCGGGCATTCCACAGCCGGTGACCTTCTGCGAGAACTACGTGCCCTGGACGCAAAAGCTGGAACCGCTCGCCGCGGTGCTGGACGTCATCGCGATCCACACCTACCCCGTGTGGGAGTACCGTTCGCTGGACCAGGCCCTGGCCTACACGCAGGACAACTATCGCTCGGTGGCCGAACACTACCCCGACAAGTCGGTGATCATCACCGAGGCCGGGTGGACCACGGCGGCCAACGGACGGGGCATCGAGCCCCACAACGCCTCCGAGGAGCTGCAAGCTGCCTACTACGAGCAGCTGCTCGAGTGGGTCGATCGGGAGGAGATACTCACCTTCGTGTTCGAGGCCTTCGACGAGCCCTGGAAGGGCTCGGCGGACCCCCTGGAGCCTGAGAAACACTGGGGTCTCTACCGCGTGGACCGCACGCCTAAGCTCGCGATGCGCGACCACCCATCCGCCTAGGGCGACCCACCGCTGCGCCGAACGCGGCGCGACCCGACGGCCGCGTCGCGCATCGTGCCTTCAGGCACGTTTATCTAGGGCGTGCCCCTTAGGCACGTCCGACAAGAGGAAAGCGTATGGCGACGTCGGTGGATCCGAACGGGCAGCGCCTGCCCATCAAGCTCGACAGCACCAGCAACGGCGAATTCGAGCCGGTGCCCTTGGCGCCAATTCAACGCTACGCCTGCGACCACGCCCTCGCCCAGGCCACAGAGAATGCCCGCCGCCTGGGCGCCTCGCGGCGCGACTTTCTAGTGAGCGCCTGCGGCGCCGCCAGCACCCTCCTCGCCATGAACGAGGCCTTCGGCGCCATCGGCCGGCGGGGTGGCTACTACGACCTGCCACGCGAAGCCGCCACGGACCTGGACGCCGCCATCGCTGCCGTTACGGGCGATGAGTTCATCTTCGACGTGCAAGGCCACTTCGTGAACCCCACGGGCGCCTGGCTACGCGCGCTGCCCGACGAGGCCAGCCCCCTGCGCTTCGCCGATACGGGCAACTGCGCGGCGGCGGCGATGGGCGGCCCCCGCGACCACCTGCAGTGCCTCGGGCCGGATGCCTTCATCCGCCACCTGTTCCTGGACTCCGATACGGATCTCGCCGTGCTGTCCTTCGTGCCCTCCACCCGCGACGGCGAACCGCTGACCATCGAGGAGGCAGCGGCCACCCAGGAGATCGTGGCCAAGATGGGCGGCAGCCGGCGCCTCTACCTCCACGGTCGCGTCAATCCGAACCAGGCGGGCGACGTGGAGGACATGGAGCGCCTATCGAAAGAATTCGGTATCGCCGCGTGGAAGACCTACACCCAGTGGGGTCCCTCCGGCACCGGCTTCTTCCTCGACGACGACGTCGGCCTCGCCATGGTCGAGAAGGCCCGCGCCCTGGGGGTGAAGAACATCGCCGTGCACAAGGGCCTGCCCTTCGGCCCCCGCTCCTACGAGCACTCCACCTGCGTGGACGTGGGCAGGGTGGCCAAGCAGTACCCCGATGTGAACTTCCTCATCTACCACTCGGGCTTCACGGTGAACCGCGCGGAGGGCCCCTACGACCCGAAGCGCACGGACGGTATCGATCAGCTGATCACGTCCGTCCGCCAGGCGGGCCTCGGCGAGCAGCACAACGTGTTCGCCGAACTCGGCTCTACCTGGCGCTTCCTCATGCGCGACCCGGATCAGGCCGCCCACGCCCTCGGCAAGCTCCTGCTCCATCTGGGCGAGGACAACGTGCTGTGGGGCACGGACTCGATCTGGTACGGCTCCCCGCAGGACCAGATCCAGGCCATGCGCACCTTCCAGATCAGCGAGCCCCTGCGCGAGCGCTTCGCCTACCCGGAGATCACGCCTGCGATCCGCGCCAAGATCTTCGGCTTGAACGCCTTGCGGATCTATCAGGTGGAACCGGACGTGCGGGCGGCGCACCTAGGCGACGATCAGGTGGCGGCTTGGCGCGAGGACTACCGCAACCGGCCAGACCCCCACTTCGAGACCTACGGACCCAAGACCCGCCGGGAATTCCTCAACCTCCAACGCTGGAGCGGCGGGCCCTAGGGCCCCAGGCGCGGGTCACTCCCAGACGGCCGCTGCGAAGGCGTCCGCCTGGTGTTGCACATCCTTCGGCCAAGCCGCGGTGCGGGCGCCAAACGCCTCGCGGTCTCCGGCGTACAGGGCGCGCAGGCACTCCTCGAACCCCAGATAGTCGCCGGCGAGGGCGTTCAAGAAGCGGTAGGTGCTGTCGCGCGCCGCCTGGCGTTGCGCATCCGGCCGCTTCGCCGCCTCGTCGACCAGCCGGCGAAGGGTGGTCGAGGCCCCCCCGGGCTGTGCGTTCAACCATGCCCACTGGCGCGGCAGGAGGGTGACCTCGCGCCCCACGACACCCAGCTTGGGCCGGCCACGACCGCGCTCGGGCGCGGCTGCTGCTTGGTGGTGCTGGGCGATCCAGTCAGCGATGGTCTGGTCCGTGCCCTCCAGCAGCACGTCGACGAGTCGACCATCCTCGAGATCGAAGATCTGGGACGGGGCACCTGCGCCGAGATCCCGCACCCTCAGTGCAACGGGTAGCAGATCCCCGCGAGCTACCTCCTGGCCGTCGCGGAACGCGCAGTACTGATGAGCATTGGTCGCCATCGGGCGTGTTCTCCTGTGGATGCAAGTGGGCGCAAATAATACCCGGATAGAAATAATACGCAAGCATAGGTGCGTTCCGCGCCACCGGTGCGCTTGGGGCCTCGCCCCACCCATGGCACGGTACGGGCATGGCGCCCCAGCTACTCACGACCCTGCTTACCCGCGACGACGCGACGTTCTTCCGCGCCCTGCGCGACGGCCTGCGCTGGCTCTACGGCCAGGGCTGCGAGCGGGATTGGCTCCGCCTGATCATCAGGATCAGCGCGATGAGCGCCGCTACGCTGCTGCCCTGCCTTGCGGTGTTCCTCATGCGACGCCCGTCCGCCCTGCAGAGTGGGATGTGGGCCCAGGTGGCCCTGCACGGCTTTCCCATCGTGCTGCTGGTTAACTTGGCCGTAGCCCGTTACTACGCCCAGCACCTGGACAGGTTCCTCGGCAGCGAACCCCTCGGACACTTTTTATTTCTGTTAGGCGATGCGGCCGCTCGCCTGCTCCTGACGATGTTGCTGACGGCCGTGTCCTTCCTCCTGTGGACCGCCGTCAAGGGCGCCTTCGCCGGCAATCCCGCCTCAGCCCTCGGCGCCGTGGCGGGTTCCTTCCGCTTTGGTATCCGCTTCGAGAGCCTGACCGGGGTGTACCTCTACGCGATCGGCCTCGGCGCCTTCCCGGTGTTCGCCCTGGGCGCGTTGCCAATCCTCGCCACGCAACGCTGGTGTCAGGCCATGATCGCGCCAGCCGCCTATCTGCTGCCCATCTTTCGCCGTCCGCTGATGGCCTGCCTGCTGGCCTACGCCGCGGTCAGTGCAGTCCTCCTGACCCTCACCTACCACGCGTTGGGCCTGCTGCCGAACTAAGGCCCCACGACAGCGACCCCGGGCAAGATTTGCAGTAGGCTCTGCCCCTCTCAATCGCCTTGCCACGAGGAGCTACCGAGCATGACCGACCACGATCGATCCAAAGCACACGGATCCTGGGCGCGCCGGGACGTGCTGAGCGGCGCCACCGCGGCCCTCGCGGGCCTCGCGTTCGCAACCGCGGGCCACGCCGCCCATCACGAGCAGTCGGGCCACCACGCCATGCAGGCCGTAGACAACAAGCTGCGCGACAGTGCCCTGGAGTGCGTCACCACGGGCGATGACTGCATCGCCCATTGCCTCAGCGAGTTTCAGTCCGGCGACACCACCCTCGCCGACTGCGCCGTGCGCGTGCAGGACCTGGTCATCGCCTGTCGCGCCCTCGCCCAACTCGCCGCGCACCGATCCTCGCACTTGGCTGCGTTTGCCAAGGCCACCTCAGCCGTCTGCAAGCGCTGTGAGGAAGAGTGCCGCAAGCACGCCAAGCATCACGAGGTATGCCGGGCGTGCGCCAAGGCCTGAGAGCATTGCATCGAGGAATGCGAGCGGATCGCCGCCTGAGGGAAGCCCCCAGCGTCGAGCCAACAACTGCAATAGGTGCGGGATTGCGGGTCAGCCCCGCGCGCGCTCAGGCGATCGAGTGCAGGGCGCAGATCTTGTTGCCATCTGGATCTCGCAGATACGCGAGGTACATCGTGCGTCCCGACCCCTCGCGCACCCCCGGTGGGTCTTCGCACGCGGTGCCCCCGTTGGCGAGGCCTGCCGCGTGAAAGGCATCCGCCTGCTCGGGATTCGCGGCGCGAAACCCGATCGTGCCGCCGTTGGCGTGCGTCGCGGGCTGCCCGTCGATCGGTGAGGTCAGGCAGAACACGCCGTACTTGCTGGTGTAGAAGCAGCGTCCCTTCGGGTCCATCACGCCCGCCGAATGCCCCAACGCCGCGAGCGCTGCGTCGTAGAAGCGTCTCGACGCCTCCATGTCGTTGGTACCAACCATCACGTGGGTAAACACTGCTCCGCTCCTTTGCCGCCCTTGAGCTGACTCACACGTTCCGCTCGCGATGCTGCCACGAACGATCGACGGTGGGTACAAACCCAACAAAAAGACGGGGCCAGGACGTGACGTCCTGGCCCCTGTGCCCACGCTCGTATCGGTGACAGCGCCTAGTCGGGGCGGTGGATCAGGCCGTTGCTCTGCAGGTTGAGCAGCGGATCGGCGTTCTTCACATGGTCGGACCAGAGATAGCCGTCGCTCCACAGGTACGCATCGGACCAGAGGTAGGCATCGCTCCACAGGTACGCGTCGCTCCATAGGTAGCCGTCACTCCACAGATACGCGTCCGACCAGAGGTAGCCGTCGCTCCACAGGTAGGCGTCCGACCAAAGGTAGCCATCGCTCCACAGGTAGCCCGCGCCGAAGGCAGGGTTGCCCCAGAGCTTGGCCGTGTCTTCGATCAGGTAGATCTCGCCGTCCTGCGCACGCTGGAGCTTCGGCGAAAGCGCTTGACCGGATACGTAGCCCTGCTCCGCCAGGGCCGCTTGCACGTCGAGCACACCGGCACCGGCCACCAGGGTGCCGTCATCGATCTTGCGCGCGGAGCGCATCAGGCGAGCCTTGATGGTGGCAGGCGACAGGTTGGGATCGTCCGAGAGCATCAACACCACGGCCCCCGACACCATGGCAGCCGCCATGCTGGTACCGGACATCTCGACGTAGTCCGCCGTGTCGTAGCCGTCGCCCGTGCTCGCTGTGTAGTAGTTGGTCGGACGCTCGCGGACCCAATTCGGGAGGTCCCGATCCAGCACCGAACCGGGGGCCACCGTGGACGGGATCCGGTTGCCCGGCGCCACCAGATCGGGCTTCACGTAGTGGTCGAGCATCGTCGGCCCACGCGAGGAATAGGTGGAGACGAAGTCGTCGTCCGTACGCGCCGTGCCCCGGTAGGTGAGCGAGCCGACGGTGATGATCTTCGGTGAGTTGCCAGGGCTGGTGATGGTCATGGCACCGTCACGGCCGTAGTTGCCGGCGGAGGCGACGACCACCAGGCCCGCGTCCCACATCGCCTCGACGGCCTGCACCAGCGGGTCGTTGGCAGCGGCCTCGTCGATTCCCTTGCCCAGGGACATGTTCACCACGCGGATGTTCTTGGCAGCGGCGTTGGCGATCACCCAGTCGATACCGGCGAGCACCTGGGAGATCCGCCCGCGACCCTTGTCATCGAGCACACGCACCGAGTGGATGCCGGCGCGCGGCGCCATGCCCTGGAAGAATCCGGCCGAATCGAGGCCGTCACCGGAGATGATGCCGGCGACGTGGGTGCCGTGGCCGTAGTCATCGACGGAGCGCCCGCCGGTGAAATCCACCACTGTGTGCACGTAGCCAAGGAGATCGTAAGCCGCTTCGGTAACACCCGAGTCCAGCACCGCCACCTGCACGTTCATGGCGATCATGTCGGAGGTCGGCGCCTTGGCCGTCTGCAAGCCCACGGGACGCTCGATCGCGGTCATGGCGCGGTGACCACTCCAACTGCTGCCGCTCCAGCTGCTGCCGCTGCCACTCCAACTGCCCCCGGAGCTGCTCCAGCTGCCGCTGCGGTGACCGCTGCGACGCCAACCACCGCTGCGACGGTAGCGGGCGGACTCCACCGTGCCGTCGAGCGTCATGTAGCTCATGCCCTCGATCGCCGCGAGACGATGCAAGTCGCCAGCCGAGGCGGTCAGGGCCAGGTAAGGTAGGGTGGCGAAGGTGCGCGTGGCGGTGACGTTGATGCCGGCCTGCTCTGCAGCCGCCAGGAGCTTCTCGCCTTGCTCGGCGTTCAACACCAACTCCACCGGATCGGTGCCGCCGGCTTGTGCCAACGCGGCCACGGCCGTGCTCATGCGCGCCTCGATCTCCGCGGCGCTCAAGGCGGGAATATCGACCGTCGCCGCGGGCGACGCTATCCGCTCGGGAGTCACCTCCGGCAACGTCAGCGTTGCGGCGAGGGGCACCGGTGGCGTGGGTACATCGATACTCCCGAGGGGCGCATCACGGTCCGCCAAGGACCATACGTAAGAGGCGGCGATCGCCCCTCCGACGACGAACAGACCTGTTTTTAGACTCATGGCGCAAGCACTCCCGCCGCTGACACTTCGATGCCACTATTTCAGCGGATCGAAGTACGACGGGCCGTTCACTCAGGAACTTGCAGGACAGCGAAAGTGTGAGGTCGATCAAATAAGCGGCCCGTAAAGGGCGCTTCGCTCAGCGTGTGAAGCGGATGCTGTCCAGGTAGATGGTGACCGGCGAAGTGCGTCCCACGAGGGTGACGTAGAACCCCGTCTTGAGGCTGCTGAGGTCCTTGCCCCTCAAGCGAATCTCGTAGCGCTGCCAGGCGTCGGTCAGCACGATGTCGCCGGACTTGCTGATGCTGGAGTCGGGGTACTTCTTGTCGGACTCGAGCAAGCCCACACCGAAGCTCACCTTCTCGCCCCCGTATTCGCCGCGCGCCCAAAACTCCAGTTTGCGGGCCCCCGTGAGGTCGATGCCGCCCTCCTGATCACCCCAGTTGTTGACGGGATGCTGCCAGGCGATGCCGGCCCAGCCGAACTGACCTTCGTAACGAACTCGGATCGATGCCTTGCCCCGATGAGGGTTGCTGGTGTCGTCCCCGTCGAGGGATAGGTGCTCGACGCCCCCCATCCACCCGGACGGCACCCAGGCCATCTGTTCCAGGCTGTCCTCGTACACGGGGAACGGCAGGGGCGTGCGACGCTCTCCCTTCACGAGCAGAGGCACGTTGGCGGTACCTGCCTTGCCGCTTTCATCGTAGGCGTAGGCGAAGAGCCGGTACGGCCCCGGTGCCTCGGGCATACGCACCCGCGCGCCGGTGGCGCTGGACGACAGGATCGCGTCCTCGATGGGCAGAGGGGTCGACCGGAAGTCGCCGCCGGTGGCGTATTCGCCGGACTCCGCCCGCAACACCCAACGGGTGCGTAGATCGCCGCCATCCGGATCGGCCATGCGCGTGGACACCTCGACCACGTCGCCCGACTTTACCGCGGCCTCTCCCGCCACCGTCAGGGCAGCGATGGTGGGCGCACGATCGGCGGGCGCCTTACCCGACCATAAGGTGGACATGGTATCCACCGCCGCCGTGCTGGCGCCGTCGGGCAGGAACATGCCGAACCAGGTGTCCGTGCCCTCCATCTTGTGGCCCCAGAGGAACGCGTAGGCGCCCAGGGTGCGGCCGGGTTGGCCGTCGACCGCGTGCTCGTAGGTGGCACGGTAGAACGCGGCCTTCTCCTCACTCGTCTGCTCGTGGGGCGCACCCCACTCGGTCGAGTGCGTCTCCCAAGGGCCGAGGGGGCCGAATTCGGTGAGCACGTACGGCTTGCTGGCGCCTTTCTCCTGCAGGCGTTCGGGCACCACCTGTGCCCCCCCGTAGGCGTTGATACCGTGGATATCGATGGCCGGTGAGCGCTCGTGGATGTACTCGATGCGCTCCCCGTGGACGAAGGCGGTCACGGTCATGGTGGGATGGTGAGGATCCGTTTCCTTCACCATTGCGGCCACGTCGTTGATGGCCTTCCACACCTTGGGGTCCGTCGCCTCGTCGAAGCCTTCCGCCTCATTGCCGACACCCCACAGCAGCAGCGCGGGGTGATTGCGGTAGCGCAGGACCATCTTCTCGGCGCGGGCGAGTTGCTTCTCAACCTGGGCAGGGTTGCCGTAGTCGAAGCCGTGTCGCGGGTGGCCGAGCCAGATGCCGACGGTGACTGTCAGCCCCAAGGCCTGGGCCTGATCGAGCACCTCGTCGACCTCACCGCCCCAAGTGCGCACGGAGTTCGCCCCGGCAGCGGCCAGGGCCTCCAGGGACGCGTCGCCGCCGGCGCCGCGAATGAAGTAAGGCTCGCCCCCTCGGTAGAGCTGCCAGCCCTGCGGGGTCTCGCGCAATTCCACGGGCACGGGGCCCCGAGCCTCCTCCGCGTGAGCGCTGCGGGATACGCCTAGGCCTGCGGTGAGGAACACCGTCACCGCGGCCACCAGGCCCACCGCCGAGCCCGCCGTTGCCAGGCTCGACTGGCGCCAGTGCTTAGCCACCGATGACGCTGACCACTCCGTCATCGAAGAGCGGAGGATTCGCCGGCTGGTAGGTGAATCCCCACTCGAGGAGCTGCGAGATCACCAGCAGCGGATCGCCGGGGATCAGGCGATCGAAGCCGGTCGCGTCCGTCCGGTACAGGGCATCCGCCGCCAGCTCGTTGGTGCCGACCGGGAACGGCACCGGCTCGCCGTCGGGGCTCAGGCCCGGGCAGCAGGTGAACACGGTGACCTGGCCGAAGAAGTTGTCCAGCACGGAGCGGTAGGCCTTCAGTGCCTGCTCCTGGATCAGGGGGTCGCCGTTGATATCCCACAGCTCGTGCAACGCCAGCGCCGTGAAGTATTGGTTCTCCCCGGACTGGCGGTTGGCGAGTGCCGTGGCCCAGAAGTAGAAGCGCGACTTGGCACCTTCCGGCCCCACGGGGATCGCGTTGAACAGCTCGAACTTGTTCGCCGCGTCGGGGTTGTTGGCGTCGAACTCGACGATGGGCGTCCCGATGAAGGGGTTCTCCGGGTCGTCCAGCACACAGCGCTCGGAACCGACGCCTACGTTGATGCAGGCGAGGTTCAGCAGCGTGTCGCTCGGCAGCACGATCGCATTGATCACCATGCCGCCGTCCGTGCCGTCGTTACAGGCCGTGAGGCCGAGGCCGCCCACCACCGCGAGGGAGGCAATCGTCATCCATCGCGTGATGCTGCTGGCCTTAAGCGTCTTGTTGTTCATTCTCACAATCCTCGTGCTCTGCCTACGAGCCGATCAGAAGCGATAGGTGAAGTAGAAGGTGGTCAGGAAGGCGTAGTCGTTCTCGCCGTCCAGGAACTCCTCCGGCAGGGAGTTCTCATCGGTGGTACGGAAGATCGTGCGCACGCCGATACGGGTGGCGCGGATCTCATCGATGAGATTGCCAAAGGACAGCCCCTTACCCAGCAGGAAGGAGTAGTCGAACTCGAACTGCTCGGGGTAGGTGAAGTTGAACTGGCGGAAGAAGTCCTCCGGACCCCACGAGTCCTTCTTGAAGTAACCGCGCACCAGGTGGCGCTTGTTGATCACCGCCTTCCAGTATGCCTCGTAGAAATCACGCGTTCCTCCGGTCGGATCACCCGTCGACTGATCGAAGCCTCGCACCAGGGTCAGGATGTAGTTCTGGTTCGGGCTCGGGTTCCAGACCATGCGGCTGGTGACGCTCCACACGTCCTCGGCGGGCAGGCCCTGACCGAAGGAGGCGTTGCTGCCGCCGTTACCCAAGTCGAGGAAGAACAGGTTGGCGTCCGTGGCCGTCGGGTACTCGGTGTAGTTGGCACCGATGTTGAAGGCGAACTTCGCGTCCTCACGCCACTCGTTGTCCCAGTCGTAGAACGGCGTGGCACCGGTCGGATCCCAGGTGAAGAAGATCTCACCGGAGCGGGCTTCACGGTTGCTCAACACGGCGAAGGCATCGTTGTCACGGTCACGCGGCACGAGGCCGGGGTTCAGGATGCCGTCCGGCGTAATGCCTGGCTCGATGAACGGGTTCGCGTCCACCAGGTTGTCGCGGTAGAGGAAGCGCGGGTAGATCATCAGGTTGCCGAAGCGAATGATCGTGCCCGCCTCGTACTCGCGACGGTTACCCAGGCCCGTGAGCGGCAAGCGGGTCGGATCCAGCACGCCGAAGGTCGGCACCGGACGACCACCTTCCGACACCAGGCCCGCGTGCTGTGCGGAGAGGTAGGCCTCGGTGCCGAACAGGCGGAAGCTCGTCTTCAGCTTGAAGCCCAGGGTGTCTTCGAACTCGATCTGGTCCGTGATGATGTTGCCATCCTCGTCGACCCGGTCGAACTGCTCGTCGATACGCTCGGGTGCGGAGAGCAGACCGCCCGCTTCCACCTTGATGCCGCCCGGCAGCTGGGTGGAAGCGTAGATGGACGTGGCCCGGGTCTGACGCTGGGTGGCCTGGGTGGCGTTAGCACCCGTACCCAATCGCGAGAAGTCCTCCGAGTGGATGATCGCCCAGTCGATGCCCTTGGTGGCGAACTCGTACTTGATCACCGCCTTCGGGTTGGCGCCCCAGTAGATCTCGGGACCGGCCACGATCTTCAGGCCCTCGAGCGGCCCCTTACCGGTGAACTCGATGCCCTCCGGCGCCTTGCCGTTGAAGACGTCGATGCCGGGGATGTCCGTGGCTTCCTGGATCAGGCCGAAGAAGTCACCCTCGTAGGCCCAGTGGAAACGCGGCGTGTGGTAGAAGGCCTCGAGATCGAAGTTCTGGCCCGTGTACTTGGCGTTGAAGTCGTAGATCTCGACGCGCTCACGATCGGACAGCACCACCTGGCGCTCCGTGAACTGATCCAGCGTCTGATCGCGCAGGACCAGGCCCGGGTTCTCGTTCAGGGTGGGTACGCGGATCGTCAGCGGCAGGCCGCGCTGGCCGTACTCGAACTCCAGGGGCTGCTTGTCGGCCACGTCACCGAGCACGTTGAGGGAGAACTGACCCTCCACCTGCTCGCTCGGGTTGAAGGCGAAGTCGACGTTCAGCTGCTGGCCGGTGGTGAACTCCACCCCGTTCTCACCGAGCTCGGTGATGTCCTGTTCGAGGGCTCGCACGGCGAATTCACCGCGGATGTCACCGCCGGTGAACTTCAGGAGCCGCCGGTCCTCGTTGGCGCGAGACTTCAGGGCCCGCACCTCGCCCTTGAGCTCCAGCACGTCAAGGTCGACGCTCGCCACACGGGCGTTGATCTCGCCGACGTTGGCCGTGTACGGATCGATCTGGAAGATCTCCGCCAACACGTCGTAGGCCATACGCGGACGGGCCGTGTACACGCCCTCGGAGTTCGGCAGCCCTAAGGCCATGATGCCGAACCACTCCTCGTTCATGTTGTTCAGGCCCTCGGCCCAGTCGAAGGGATAGGCCTGGTTGGACCAGGAGGCGTTGGTGTCGTGGATCTCCAGATTCTCGATCTGCAGGTACTTCCACCACTCATCGCGCCACTCGAAGACGAAGGCACCGATGGAGTTGCCCTCCTCGCCCTTGCCGTAGGCCTTGCGGTACATCTCCGCCCACTGATCACGCAGCACCAGCGCTTGCGACAGCTGATCCTCCTCCAAGCGGCGGGCGTTGAAGGCGTCACTGCCGAACTCGAAGAACACCACGGGCAGATCGAGCTTCGCTTCCACCTCACTCCACAGGGTGGTGAAGCTCTTGCCGCGGTAAACGTTGGAGCCGAGCAGGTCGAGGTCGGGGCACAGCTCCTGGATGAGGTCGATGTACTGAATGTCACCGTTGACGATCGTGAACGGGTGGTTCGGATCGATCGACTTACCGGCTTTGACCACCTCGTTCCACAGGGAGTAGAGGAAGCGCGCCTTCGCGGTCTGCTGCTCGCCCGCAGGCAGGTTCTCGATCTCGAAGCTGGACCAGGACAGGCCGTAGTTGCTCTCGTTACCGAAGGCGAACATGAGCACGCCCGGCGTGTCCTTGTACTGCTGCACCCAGCCCTGCATATCGCGTTTGAGCGTCTCACGCGTCAGGGGGTCGGAGTAATCGGTGAAGGGAATCCACTTACCGCCCACGTTGTAGCCGTAGCGCCCCATCAGGGGGTTCACCACGGACATGATGCCGTGCTCGCGGTAGATGTAGGTGATCCACTTCGGCGGGATCATGGAGAAGGTGCGGATCGTGTTGATGCCTGCGGCCTTCATCAGGCCCATCTCGTAGTCCAGCACCTTGCGGATGAAGTCGTCCGGCTGGCCCCACAGGTTGTAGGTGTAGTTCTGACCGCGCGGCGAATAGCCCCAGACCACGCCCTTGACGTAGTAGTCGGAGCCATTGACCTTCAGCTTCCAGCCGTTCGCGTCCTTGTAGGTCTCGACCCGATCCACCTGGGCGTGGGCCACCTGCACCGGTGCGCCGAGCGCAAGGAGCAGCGGCAACACCCAGACGACGGCCTTCATGCGACGCCAAAGGCGGCTAGCGGTCATAGCGAATTCCCTGTTGTTGATCTCGTTCATGGTCACTGGCTCCCCTCCCAGTGCGGCCGGCCGGGCTTTCTGTTGTGCTCGGCTCATTGCGCGATCTTCACGCTGAAGTTGTCGACCAGCACATCCGCGCGGCAGGCCGGGTCCCCGCTGCAGATAGCCACCACCTGCAGGGTGATGCCACGACCCGCATCCGCCGCCACGGTGGCGGTGTAGGTGTAGGTGGTCCAGTCAGCCGGTGCGTCGAACACCTGCTCCAGGATCTCGGCGAAGACGCCGCCACCGCTGGCCTCGGTGAAGAACTCTGCCACGAATACCGGGCCCGGACCTTCGAAGGTTCCCTTCATATCGAAGGAAATTTCCACAGTGTCTCCAGGCATCACCACATCTACGCCAAGGAAGTCCTGCTTCAGCACCGGGTTCTGGCCCGGACCTGCGATGAGACGACCGGAGAACATCCCCTCACTCGCGTCGTTCTCTTCGATGAAGATCTGGCCGTTGTTCTCGAAGATCGTCCAGCCCATCAGATCCCCGGATTCGAAGCGACCGTTCTCGGTCAGCTCGTCGGGATCGTCGTTTCCACCCCCACCGCCGCCATCGTCGGCGACCATGCCGCTGAAGCCGATGTCCGTGAGCAGGAAGGTGAACGGGGCTGGCTGGTTGTCAAAGGGACCGATCAGGAAGCCGTCGTTGTTGGCGACGCTGCCGGCGAAGTCCGCCATCGGGATCGTGAGCTGGTACCAGCCGTTGCCGATCGCCTCTGACCCTTCGTAGGTGAGCACGTCGTAGAGGCGGGACGTCTCGCCTCCGCCACCGATGAACTTCACTTCGAGGGCAGCACCCACCGGCACGTCGCGGACCTTGAACTTGAAGTTCTCGAAGCCGGCGGCGAAGCCCTGGGCGTAGCCGAACATGGCCACGAAGCCCACGTTGACGATGTTGTCGCCGTCACTGAAGTCCTGGCCGCTGGTCACGGAGAACGCCGGGTTGAAGTCCGGATCGCTCATGTTGTTGGCATCGAACACGGCACCGGAGCCGAAGTTGTCGATGATCGGCGGGAACAGGTCTTCGGTGATGTTCGGGTCCGTGGCGTAGACCACGGCGTCGAGGCCGATGGCATCGCCGTTGTCAC
>JBCBZW010000038.1 GCA_039815145.1 Pseudomonadota bacterium | reverse complement strand
GCGCCAGGCCGCGCAAGATGTCGAGGCGGTTGGCCGGCGCGTTCGGGCTCAAGAAATCTGGGATGGTCGATGGGGTGCGGCGGGGTCGTGACAGGAACTCTACGGGCCATTCGGTGATGCGCTCGGCGCGCACATGTTCGTACTGGCCGGGCGTTGGTTCATCGATGTACTCGCGCTGTAACACCAGTGCAAGGGGGGCGTCCGCGCCGGCGTTCTGATTGGCGAAGGCCTCTGCCTCGGGATACGACGGGAAGGCGTAGTAGTAGTCGCAACCCTCTTCCAGGTCATCGGCGCCCCTCGTGGGAGACATCCACACGCGGTACTCGAGCACCTCATCCCAGACGTAGCCGCCCCCGCTCTTGGTTAGGGCGGGATACTCGCCGACGCGAGCGGCGTCATGTACTGCGGGGTAGTCCATCGTGGCGACCAAGGCTCCGGTGGCATCGATCGTACCGCGTTCAAGCCGTTGAGCCAGCATGCATGTTGGGGCGATGCCTCCACGGCATCGAGCGTCCACACAGGCTACACTTCGATCATGAGCGTTGCCTACCCAGCACCCGTCTATCGGCGTGCCCACTGGTATGTCCTTGCCGTGGCGATTCCGACCTTGGCCGGTTTCCTACCCACCTACTTTGGACTGTTTCCCCGGATGCAACTGGCCCACCACGTGCACTTCTGGGCCGCGACGCTGTGGTTGGTCTTGCTCTTCGCCCAGCCGATGCTGATCGCCAGAGGAAACCTGTCTCTCCATCGTACGATGGGGATGGTGGGGATAGGCGTGGTCATCGTCTTCTATGCGACCAGCATGTACGTCGCGTGGTACTCCGCAGGTGACGCGGCCGCCAAGGGGCTTCCCCAGCAGTTGTTGCACTGGGTAGATATTCTCGCGGTCAACTTCGCGCTGATCGCTGTCGTTCTGGCCGTCGTGTGGAGAAAGACCGTTGCCGTCCACCAACGGCTGATGCTCGCGACGCTCTTCGCCGGCATCGTGCCCGGTGTGGGGCGAGCACTTGGTCAGTTCGTGCTTGCGCCCGCTGGTCTCCCAGGTGCCGTCTTTCCGATCGTCATCTTCGGCGGAATGATCCTTGCGGCTTTAGCCTGGGCCTGGGCCGACCGATTCAAGCACCCCGTCACGTTGGGCGTTCTTGCCACGGTCCTCGTGCTGAGCGTATCCACCTTCACGATCGGGGCCAGCGAGTGGTGGAGAGAGGTGCTGGCGACGTTCGGTATCCCTCAGGAGCTCTACACGCCCTTTCGCTTGGATCCTTGAGGGTGGGTTCCGCTCCCGGCGGGGTGGCTCGCAAGCGCGTACGCATCGGCGATCTCTAGTTCGATCCGCTCTGCCAGTTCGGTCGCGTCCAGGCCTTGTGGTACGAGATCGTTCGCTGCACCAGCCAACTGCTCTCTTGCAGATCGTAGATCTCCTCGGTGCCCACCACGTGTCCGAGGTTTTGGTTCAGCAGCAGGATGTCCTCCCCGAACCAACTCACCTCGAGGCTTCTGAAATCCTGCGTCTTCAGGCAGACGGTGCGACCGTCGAATGCACGGACGCGCAGCCGCGCTTGCGCTCTTTCGTAGGGGACGATCGAGCCGACGGTTCGCGTCAGCTCGGCCACCCAGGCACCTTGCGGTGATTCGTACTGGCGTACTTGCTCGGTGGGTTCGTCCTCGGGGATTTGGTCTGAGCAAGACGCCTCAAACCAATAGCGCTCCGCGAAGTTCGACCCGTAGCTCACGGGGCCCAAAGAGGGCGCCAGCCCGACGCCGATCACCCAAACGAGGGTGAGTGCGCTAGTTTCCATGTCGTTCCACTCCTGGCCTAGGGGGTTACGGCCGCTCGCGGGTTCAGGTCGTCACCCTTGAACTTCGATGGGTCCGGCGCGCCCCCATGCACGTCCTTCGTCGTCAGCGAAGATGCGAGCGGCATCTTCATTTCCATGAGCTCGACCGTCTACCTAGTACCCACCATGCCGCGACTGCTCATCCTGCGGTGTGTCTGCTATGGGGAACGATCCGTCGTGTTACTTGCGGTGCGGATCGCCCGGAAGTTGTACACCGAGTCGACTGGAAGTTTCTTCTCCATCACCGCTCTGCGCTTGTACGCGGTTTCGTCTCTCCAGCAGTTCCCGCAGGGCGCCCCCATCATTGTGGGCTTTGAGCGCGTTGGCCCACGGGGCGAGTTGACGATCGAACCTACTCAGCTCTCCGCTCCTAAGGTAGATGTCTAGCAACCTGACCCGAAACTCCATGCAGTTCGGTTCCGCTATGATCGCGGCACGTAGGTGGTCCTCGGCTCCGCGGAAATGCCCAAGCGCAAGCCGATGCTCCACCTCCTCCAGTACTTGTTCAGCGCTCCGCTGCGTGCCGAGACGGCGCTCGTAGCGAAGCTCGGAGAGGTTGGCTGTGAGCGCCTCCAGGGGGAGGTAGACGATCTCCGCTAGCAACAGCATCAGCGACAAATGAAAAGCAAGGCTTAGCGGCGGCAGCAGGATGGAGCCAGCTACTATTGCAGCGTAGACTGCCCCAGCCACTACCGCTATCCGGGGCCATTGCCGGAGCCAGCGCAATCTGGATTGGCACTTGTTGCAGTCTGTGTACAGAGCCCTGCGGCCACTAATGGGCCGCAGCAGGTCGAGAACAAATGGAGGGCGGGTATTGCCAAGGCGGGATCCGCACCGTGGGCATCTGTATGACCTCAGCAACGGCGCGCTCAAGCGATCGACGCCGATCCATAGCGCGATCGTGAGTAGAAGTGTGACGAGGAGTACTACTATGTGCACCGAATGTCGGAGTTCTCGTGAGCGATCGATGGGCGACTTACCGCTGGACCCGGCGGCTGGTGGAGCAAATCGAAATTATTAGCGATCATAGCCATGTGGCCTGAGCGTAAATAGCCTTATAGGACATCTCACGCACTGGCGTCACTCCCACGCCCTTTAGAAAGAACTCCTTGCCTTTGCTCAGTGGGTCACCCGAGTAGACATACCAAGCGTCCCGCCTTCTATCGGGGAACTTCTTGAAATAGCGAGCGCGCTCAATGAGAAGCCAGCGAAGGAATACTTCAGTTTCGTCAAGGCTCAGGCCGAATATGAGTAGGGAGCAGTTGAACACTGCGTTGAGCCATGTTCTGTAGCCCTTCCAACGAGACTGATTTTTGCCCACGAAGATGCGTCGTTCGTTCCCCTTGTGAATCCAGCTACGAGCCCTTTCTACCGAGCCCATATAGTGAGACAGCCCAAGGCGGATGCTCCGCTTGTAGTGCTGCATGCCATTGATGTGCCAGATGCCGAACTCATCAGCAGGGTTGGAGAGCGGGCCGTTCGCGTAATAGGACTCCCAAGGGTAGTAGTCGGTAAACCCGCCTTCCTTTGACCGATGCAGGCTGCAATCGCCAGCGGCGGACAGCGTTTCCTCAAAATTGGTGGTCAGGATCGGCCTATCCGCGCGTTGCGCCCACTCTACGATCCAGCCGTGATGGTCGTAGTGTCTCCAGGCCGACATCAGTTTGCAGAACTCCTTCTGCAAAGAGCTGCTAGTAATCGATGACGCTGATTTGAGGGCCAGTACGTCGTAGAACTCCGTCAGAGCAATGCCAGGGGGCACGGATCTTAGCGGCGCGGGGAGATGTGCTTTCGCCAGTTGAACTAGGAGTTCGTCCCATGAGTTTGTTGTGCGGGCTGTTCCATAGCGGTTGATGCCGTTACCGATGACGAGTGCAAGATCGGAGCTGTGGTGCTTAATGATCGATTTGGTGTTCATTACGGACTTACGCCCTGCGTGAGGAGGAACGGGTTGAGCGATAGATCCAATGCAGTGTTGAGCTGCCCTGCCAGGCGCTGATGTGGTCGTTGCAATCGAGCATACAGGGCGATCCCTGCGGTCACTAGCTCCCCAAGATACGACTCAACTCAGCGAATCCGGAAAGTACATTGCTCGATCTCAAGGAGATCGCTCCTCTGTGCGGCTCCAGGGATCCAACTTCTAGATCGGGGCGTGCCTACCGATCCCGCCTGGCCGTGTCTGCCAGAAACAACGAGTAGGCAGCTCCACGCACTACGTCACCCTCTGCCGATTCGATGGAATCCACGCCAAGGGAAGACAACTCCTCCGAGAGCCCCTCAAGGACTTTGCGATTCGCATAGGAGTGCGGTGACGTCGGATCATCCCCCTGATCTTCAATGAACTTCTGAAGCACCCTAAAACGAGTACTGTCCGCCATCGCTAGCTCCATCAGCTTGGCGCGGTACTCCAGCTCCCAAGGCGCCATGTCGGGGAATGCGTCGAGGTCGAGAAAGTGCTGCGTCTCATGGCCGAGGAAGGTCACCCGAAACTCTTCGCCTTCGAGATCGTCGTAGATGGGCACCACGGCGTACAGGGTTCGGTCCGCTACCCAGCCGCCAGCGCCTCGCATCTCGCAGGTGGCGTACTGGCCCCAGCCGAAGATCATGAAGTCATCGAGGAACGCGACGTTGGTGCGGTAGGTGCCGTGAGGCATCTCGACGGTTTCGGCCCTGCGCGTCTCTTGCCGCCAGATCATGAGCTCACGAAGGACACCGGTTTGGCCAAGCAGCACATGTAGTCCTTGGGCTTCGAGCTTGTCGCGCACGGCGTGCTCGATGGCGACACTGTCGGTCTTGTCGGGTAGTTCCAGGCGTGTGCGTAGCGTGTGTTCGAGTGCCCTGGTGTGGTCCTCCCGGCGCTCGGGAGCCCTCAAAGACGCGTGCCAGTAGTGGCGGTAGATCTCGATGATCTCAGCCGCGAAGGTATCGGCGCGCGGGGGCGCCGGCGGGACTGGTGTCGACCCGTCGCCAAAGCGCTCCAACATACAAGTTCGGTAGTCCCGGTCCTTCTCGCTCAGTGTGGTCGAGTCGACTGCCCGCAGCAGCTCAACGGCCCGACGGGCATCGCCCTGAAGCCCAGCACCCATGGCGTTGGATATGTCCTCAGCGGAGGAGGGGGTAGCCCCATGGGGTGTAGGCGGCGCGGAGGAGGGTGTGTGACCCGGAGGCGAGCAGGCCCCCACCGCTAGCAGGGCCAGGCTTAAGACGAGCAAACGCATGCGAGCAGACTCCAGAGGATGATCTGCCTGGAGTTCTAATGCGCGGTCGCCGCTGCGTCTTGAAGATTTTTGACCCGTCGCCAATGGCTAGGGGGCACCCCCGTCAAGGCGCGGATAGCGCGGGTGAAGTGCGCTTGGTCAGAAAACCGGTATTGATCTGCGATGTCGATAAGCGCGCGATCGCTGTGAAGCAGAGCCTCGTAGGCCTGCCGTGCGCGAGCCGTGGCGCGGTACTTCGCAGCGGATACGCCAAACGCACGCTTAAATCCGCGGCTCACGGTGCCGGGGGCCAGCCCGAGCGATTGACCCCAATAGCTCACCGGCTTGGCAGGGTCATCTCGAATGGCGCTGGCGATGATGTCCGGCCAGTCCGTGAGCGGTGGTGTCTTGGGCGTCATCGCGTTGAGCAGCGCAGTCTTCGCCGCGGTGCGATCCGAGACGGAGAGTCGCACCACTTCGTCCACATCGGTCGTTGTGCTCAGGGGTGGGGCATGAGGTGTCTCGCTTACCTCGAAGTTGAGCGTCTCGACGTCGCTTTGTGCGTGTGTCCAGTTTGCGTGGGACGCGTACTGCCCGTGAACGAGCACATCGCCCGGGCCGACGACAAAACGTCCATGGTCGCCCGCTTCCACGTAGGTGCCGCGCAGGATGAGCGTTACGTAGGGGGTGGCATGTTGATGGCGGGGCAGTACCGCGCCGGCGGGCAGCATTGCGGCGATGGAGGTCAAGGCGCTGCGGCTCCAGGTGACGTCTCGCAGCAGGATAGCGCTATAGTTGCGCCTACGTTACTGGAGGCCATGAGCCCTGTTCGCGCCATCCGACAGTGATTCGCCGGGCGCCTTCGGTGACACGTTGAGGCCGACGAGTCCCTTGTAGCTGCCGTCGTCAGGGAAGTTCAAGACGTAGAAGACCTCGGTGTTTTCGTGGATAGCGATTTTCGTCGACACCACGATGTTTGGAAGCTCGCCGAACGTGGAGAAGCCCCACTGCATGGGTTTGAATTCAACGAGAGGGCCGATGTTGCCGGAGATTCGCTCCATGAACGCCGTCAGCTCCTCCATGCTGAACACCTGCTGTAATCTGGGATCGAGCAGGGCGTAGACCGCCTCGGCGTCACCGCTGCCAAAGGACTCGACGAACTGGTTCGACACCTCGAGGGCAGTGGCGTACTTGCGTGCTGGGCCCGATAGGGGTTCCTCGAAGTAGTCGTTGTCGCCTTCGCTTGAGTTGAGGGTCATGTGCAAGTCGAACTCGCAGCTGGTCGTTAGTAGGAGTGTGGCGAGTACTCCGGCCGCTGCGGGTAGGCGCTGATGCTTTAGGGCGTGGCGTCTATCGGTGTTCAGTTGATCGATCGCTCGTGCTTGTGGTTTGACCATTCGTCTCATCGAGGCCTATCTGCGACTCGCCATGTTACCTCTCCACGAGGTGTTGGGCGTTGGAACGCGCCACCCGATGGAATACCGCGGTCGCAGCCATCCCCTTCAAGTCGCAGGTACTTGCCTACGGCGAATGGGCAAATCCGCCTCGCCTCTCAGTCCGCTCCATCGCCGCGTAAGGTAAACCAGCGCAGCGACACCGACCACGTTGGCGCCCAAGACTGACAGCTCCATCGCCTCTACGTCGGGTGTTGTATCAAGCGAGAAGTTTAGGTTACCGACTCCAATTCTGAACATGAGCTGCAGCTCCCACGGGAAATCCCAGGCGAGACCCGCCATGGCGCCAAGGGCGAAGTCATACTGGAACCACGGCAATGCCACGATGGGGATTTGAAGCCCCCAGACCCACTGCGCCCAGTACACCCCTCGACGTTCCTGGTTCCAAAGCCAGATTCCGCAGATCCAGATGGAGACTAGGCCAACAGACACGACCGCCATGAAGATCCCCGAGGACCATGTGAGACCCGGAAGGGCGCCGATCAGTGACTGCATGATGATGATGGCGAAGACTATCTGCAGAGCAGACAGGATGCGGGTAGCAATTAGTTGAAGCATCAGTTTTCCGCTGCGTCACGGGAATTCAGAGTTGGCTCGGACCAATGATAGCGAACTCGGTGATGGGTTCACCGAGATCAGTTCTCACCGCGTTCGACGGAAGCGCAGATCGCCCCGCAGAAGGCCCATAGACCTCCTGTGTCAAAGATCGCGAATGCACCATACTCAACGGTGATCGCAATTGCTTTCTCTGATGAGCCTGCAGCGACGGTAACTCGCAACTTGGTGGAGGCAGGTTTGTAGAGTGAATCCGCGATCCAAACGCCGCGTTCGAGCACAACTTCGGAGCTCCTTAGCTGGGCGCGGCTGAATCCTTCTGACTCAAGTGTCGATGCTAGCGCTGCTATCGCCTCGGAACCCTTCGCCGAAGCGGCTGCGGTCACTTCTCGACGGTACTTCGGAAACCAAGCCACTAGCGGTTTTCGAGCGGGATGGTCTTGGGGTGACTGCAGCTTGTAGAAGCCGAGGCACGCCAGCCAGGCAAGCGCCGCCACGGCTAGGCTTATGCCGAAAAACACCCAGAACATCAAGCGTTCCCGCGTCGACGAACGTCGCGACTGGAGTGCATACCGTTGCGCCTCTTTGTGCTGGGGCAAAGGTGTCCAAGGTCGTCACGACGCGCGACCTCGCGGAAGAAGTGGGATAGCCTCTCACGCGGGCTCGTCGAGTGGGTCACGCGCTTTCCCAGACGGAGCGAAGGCTGAGCGACGGTTTATGCGAGGCCGGAGACCTCCCAAGAGGTGGTGGCAGAATCGAAGTGCTACCAGCAGAAGTCCCGCTAGCAGTCAACGCTCAGGTACCATCGCAAACGTTCGTTTTCCAGGCGCTCCAGAACGCGTTCGAACTCCTCCAGGTCCTCTATGATCTTCTCTACGTTAGCGAACGGAGCTTCACCCGCTCTCAGCTTGCCCAAAAGCGCACGGACAGAGGTGAGACCCGTAGAGGCGTCGAACCACTGCAGGTCTGGCAAGTCGTCCGGGACATCCTCTCCAGCGTCCTCCAACATCTCGGCGAGATCCTCTGGGTCTATGCTGCAGAAACTGTAGAGGGGAGTGACCCCAATGGCCTCGCAGTACTTGTCGAGTACCTCAGCGTCGATGCCCCCCAACGACTTCCCGTTCACAAAGGTATCGAAGCCTGCGATCTCTCGCTCAGGAACGATGAAGAGTGCTGCTCCCATGTAAATCTCCTAGGTAGTATCGTGCTGCGTCGGTCTTACGTTGACCTCGCGGGGTTGGCATGGTCCCGGAGGGGCCCGTAGGCTTCGCGGCTGCAGGTCATCTGGGCTCCGGCGTGTCGAAGGGCTTCGAGCCGAAGCTCGCCGAGGCCTCACCCCACGCAGGCGGTCACGCTACCTAGTCCCACATCCGTGCCAGAGTATTCCGGGCAGCATCTCCGCTCGTCGCCCGCATTGTGGCGATCAGATAACCGTATCGTTCCGTTCGGTCGTGTAACCCGATCGCCTGAGGCGTAGCGCGCGACACGAACGTCTACGACACGAGTGTGATGTGTCGACATACTAGCTACCAAGCCGCATCAAATACACAGCTGGTTCGTGCGCTATGGGCCAGCTGTTTAGCGTAAGTCCCTCGAAAAAATGGTGATCTCAATCCTCGAGTTGCTCCACGACTGCGTTATGGAGCGTGAACAGCAGCTCACCCGCTGAGAATCCACCACCCGCGTCGGTCGTGAGGTCTGCGGCCCTTTCCATCTCAAATGGATGCGGCGCGTACACTACTCTGACGCGGAGAACGGGCAAGACGATAATCGAAGGATCCCAGCTATCGTTCCCCGAGATTTCCAGCTGCTCTTCTCTTACGTCAGCAAGAAAGTCCTTTCACTCGTGGCAATGCCGCCGGAAAACGCCCAGCTGACGCCTTCAAGCACCTTCTCGGGTAGCTCCATACCTCAAACCTCGCGAAAAAGTACACTGCATTGCCTCTGCGGCAAGTGCTTGACGGCGCGGACACAAGCCATTAGCCGGAATGCCGGTGTAGCGTCCGGCATAGACGTCTAGGCTCACGGGCCCGGGGCCCCGTGACAATGCCGGATCGCTACGGGCAGTCTCTAGACGCATTAGCTGAATTCCCATTGGCACAAGCCATCTAAGTACTCCGAAAACGAGGGATACCTTGTGATCGGCCGAGCAGAGCTCGGGTAGTGCAGTTCATCAGGGGACCAGAACTGAACCGGTAATGGACTGAGCGTATCGGCGATGTCGAAACACCAGCAGTGTTCATCGTGACCGTTCCTGAACATGACGAGATGCCTGGGAAGGCGGCGGGTTACGCGCCGGCGCCGCCAGAAGCTATTGACGCGGATGATGTGATCCGGGTCCGCGTAGTCAGGTCCGAGGCTAACAAACATCGCCCGATACGACTTGCAGTGCTGCGCCAAGTAGATAAGTTCATCGGGGATGGCAATCGAGAAATGGTGGTTGATACGACGAATGCTCTCCTCCGTTGGAGGCGCGTTCTGCGGGCATGAAGCCACGCCGCAATAGGCATCTAGTCGTGCTATGAAGTCTCTCATGGCGTCCGCGCGGTAGCACCCGCGCCACCAGCGCTACACCAGATAGGCCAATACGGCCGTTCCGTCAGCGGCAGCCGTGGAATAGACCTCAAGAAGCGTATCGAAGTATCCACGCAGGTACTCTTGCTCATCCTGAGAGAACTCGAACCCGCAATACAGCTTGGCTGCGGATGCAGCAGCCCGATCGAGGTTGGCGTATGCTGCGGCCAAATCCGCCTCCTGCAGGGCGGCGGCGACCCGAAGCACCTGCTGGTGATCAATCAGCCTGGCGGGGCCATAGCCGAGGTCGCCGCCGACCGGCGTACCACCGAGAATAGCGTCTCCGGCGGGAGTGCCGTCGGGCTCGGCTGAACCGGTCAGGAGATAATGGAGTGAGTGCCACGACTTATCCAGACCGTGCTGTCCTTCGAACGGATCGTCGACATCCTCGGGGAAGAGCAATTCTTCCACCGCATCTGCATCGCTTTTGATCATCTCGAGTTCGTCTTCGTCGAGGATCTTGAACATTGCAACCATGCCCACGTGAAGGACTCCTTTGTGTTGGCGAACTAAGAGACTGATTGGCTACCACGAAATAGATTGCGGGTAGAGAGACGCAAGCAGACTGAATTTTCCTTGCTCGTGAAGCGGGACGTTGGGACGTCTTACTCAGGTACGACAAGCTGCATGTTGCACTCCGCATGGACCCCTAGTTCTTGTGCGCGTGCCAATAGGCGGCCTGGTCACTCGTCTGCTGCAGAATAGTATCTGGCTTGTGATGTCCTGGCCAAAACTGGATCAAGTATCGCTGGCCCGGAATCGGGATGCGCTCGTGTTCCCACACTACCCCCTCATCGTACTCCTTCTCCAATCCGTCGATGCAGTAGCGTACGCGGTACGGCCCCGCCGGCAGGTCCAGGGGATACGTGTCTTCGTGTGCCCATTGGCATAGTAGGACAGGTTGGCTATCGCGACAGAAGGAAACCTCCACGATCTCGGAATAGCTCGAGTCAATCGGGGGCTCTGTCGAGAAGAGCACGACCTCGAGGGCGATCACCGCATCCTTCGGCCTTGCAGTGAAGAACAAACTCCCGGGTTGCGCCGCGCCGCAGAGCCCGTTGACCTGGTTAGCAAAGGCGCTATCGATGTCACTGTATTCATCCTCAGCCTCGATGTAGAACTGGCTGAATTCGATATCGATACGCCCGGAAAAGAGCGTCTTGGAGCTAGGGGGCATGTCAAGTCCTCGGAGTGATGCCAGATGCCTACACTGACGGCACACGAGTGCCGCGGATCGGGGAACGATTCACGCAGAAGCAGACCCCAGCTTCCCCTTCGATGGTGGGGCGCATCCGCGCGATGAAGGGCCATTCAAGCTCAGGGCCGTCGTCGCCGCCTACCCAGATCCACCGATCCTGCCACCAGACGGTGATCTCGCCGAGGTCATCGGTTGGGGTAGGAACGAGCGGTTCGGGATCGGCGCGCGTCGTGTAGAGGCCGACACCCATCAAATCGGTTCCGACGATATCGAATGGCACGAACACAGCTGCCATCCTGGCTTCGACATCTTTGGCGTACCACAGGGGCCTGCGCCAGGTCTCATCCTGGCCAGCCACCCCTTTCTCGTCTACAGCCATTTCCCAGATAGGGAAAAAGTCGTAGTCGTGGGGCGTGAGCGACTCGTACGGCTGCGCCTTTCCACGGATGAAACCCATCTCTTTCTCCTAACCGGGTTCGAGGCGAATCGCTAAAAGACCAGTCGCCACAGGAAGCGCACCGCCACGAGAAAACCAACGCATGCAAAACCTGCGAACCCCGAGAGAAGCACGCCGAGGATCAGCGAATCGCGACGGTCCTTCTCGTCCTGCTGATCTGCCGTAGGGGCAACCCGATACTTCAGCTCATCGTCGACGAGTAGCCCTCCGAGTCGTTCGCAGTCCCCACCGGCCAGGTACGCGAGGGCCGGTGTCGGAGCGCGGGAGAGCGCTTCCCGGTAGCTGGTTGACGGACCGGACGATGCCTTCAGGCACTCTAGTCCCAGAGCGAGCATGCCTGCTCGATTCGCCATCACGTAGCGGCTTGGATCATGGTCTGGGGAAAACCCGATTCGCACGAGCGCATCGGGCTTGTTGACGAGCGCTTCGAGTCGCTGCACTAGCAATGCTAGGTCCTGCCTTTGCCGTTCTTGCTCGGTCATGAGGTCTCTGATGTTGGAGGGGATCGATCGGCGGCGCTCGGGCTCGAGTATCTCGGCCCATGGCCCGCGTCTCGACAGGGCCATCGTCAAAAGGCAGTCAATAGCCAATGGAGTACCGTGAGAACGCCGATGGTTGCAAACCCGAGCGCGCCCCAGAGGAACATGTTGGCTAGGGCTACTGACCAATCGAAGGGTTCATCGGGCCTTGCGGGGGCTGCAGCTTGGTAGGAGAGTCGACTGTTGACCAAGAGCCCGCAGATGCCATCGCCGTCGCCACCGGCCAGATAGGCCAGCCTCTCAGCTTCAAAGGGGCGCTTTGATTCGCTGGCGTTCTCGGGCTGGGCAGCGGCCTTGACGCACTCTAGGCCAAGCGCGAGCATGCCTGACCGGTTGGCAACGATGTAGTGAGCCATTGGCTTACCCGGATACCGGACTTGGAGGAGGGCATGCGACTTGTTGAGCGACGCTTCAAGTCGTCCAACGAGGGGCAGTAGATCTTGAGGAAGGTGTTGGCTGGTCATGACGGAGGTAGGCATCACTCAGGTTTGCAGCCCATCGAACCGAAACGTCACCGCACGCTGGCACCAGGGAGGCATAGGGTGGCATGCCATCGCTTCGTCAAGCACCGCTGGCGTGCCCTTGATCGGCTCCTGCGTAGACGGTGTCCATGTGATGGCGGCATCCGAGAAAATCGCGACCATCACTTCAAACCTAGGCGCATTCGCGCCCAACTCGGGGAAGTAGGTGGGGTGCTCCCAAGCAGGTGTTCCCTTGCTGGGGCGGTCCTTATGCCCGCAAAGCCAATCTACGTTGGATTGGACGAGCGACCAGCCTTCTGAGGTTTTGGATTCCACGCGAGTCGCGCCCGCCCGCAGGGCGGTATCCACCAGCGCGGCAGCGATGCGCTCAGCGCATGCCCCGCCGGGACCGAAGTACATCTCGACGTGCTTTCGCACGTGCTCCTCGGCGCCAATGATGGGAATGTCGTTCATTGTGTATTGACGCATACTCTTCCATGCAGCCTAGTGCATTTACTCAGCCACGCTAGCAGGTGCTTGCGACCGCGTTGAATCGAGACCATATGCGGCGCTCTTGCTCCCGATCGAGGCCGGAGTCGCTTTTCCAATCGGGATGTTCGACCCACGCGATACAGGTGTCGAGCATGGCGTTGATGCTATCGAAGTGGGGGCTAATGTCCTGAAACACTGAGATGACAGGATATGGCACGGAAATATCGAAGCCGTGGCCCTTGCACGGGACGACATACCACGCGCCATTGAATGCAGCGAACGGAAAGCAATCGGACAAGTTCACGAGGTCGCGCGTCGGATCATTCTCGACACCGTAGGACTCCATCATGGATGAATACTCGTCCTTGGCTATTTCGATGCTGGAGAACCCCCTGTCGCGGAACCAGAAGGGAAATTCAGCGTCCCACGGGTCGGACGCCTGACCCGCGCGCCAGGCGTAGAGCTCTCGCAGCTCCTGCGGCAGAGTGCTTGGAAACCAGCCGAGCTGGGCGTCGAGGGCGTCGCCGGCGAGCCCAGGTAGCAACGAGTCAGGCGCCTTATGCCCCTTGGAATCGAACGCTTGCGAGAGACGGCCGAGTTTTGCGGCGAGGTTAGCCATAGGTATTCTCATTCGTGAGCGGGGTGCGGCCCGCGAGAGCATGATGTTGCGGATCATGCGGCCGTGCTTGGAGCGTTACCAATGTCGCCAACCACTCGCTGCCTGAGCCAGAGTAGGACGAGGGTGAGCTAGCCGCCTCCTTTGAGCAGTTTTGCAGTGTGCTTGTCTCCCCCTTTGTACAGATCGTTCGCTGTGACGCCGAACTCAGAGCGGAAACCGGGTGTTGCGCCGCTCTCAATCAGCGCTCTGATGATCTGCGCATCGCCGCCGCTTGCCGCGACATGCAACGGCGTTTCCCCCATATCCCCTACCGCGTTCGGATCCGCGCCGTGCCGAAGCAGCAGCTGAACGCCAAAGCGATCACCGCGACGAACAAGCACGTGAAGCGCCGTATCGCCCATACAATCGGTCGTGTCCACGCTTACGATGGCTCTACCCATTTCCGCGGGAAACAGCGATTCCGAAACGGAAGCCAGTACCTGCTCCAGCGTCGAGCGTTTCTTGTCGCTCACGCCGCTAAGGTGGTTCTGGTAGGGCCGGATCGGCGCGAAAACGCTCCACAAGCGCCCAGAACCTATCGGCATAGCGTGAGATACGAGCAGCATCCTTGCTTGAAGTCAAAAACGGCTTTCGTTTTCCTACCACCATGACGTCGTACTGCCCATCACCTAGCAGGCCGCCCGGACGCTCTACGTAGGGGGCCAGCCGATCAGACTGGACACGCTCCGGAAGTCGCGCGCGAAGCCATGCGACTTTTTCAGTCGAGAAATGCGAGTTGTTGAACTCCAGGGACTCAAGCCTTGGTATCTGCGTAAGTGGGCACGCTCGTCCATCCTCGATTTGCTTCGGGTTCATTTCGAGGTGGGTCAGCCCTTTAAGGCCCCCCAGTGGCTCGAGCGAGCTCACGAAGGCACTCCCAGTGGCGGCGTTCCCGAAGCAGAGGCGTTCGAGGCTGAGTGCCCCGGCCAGCGGCGAAAGATCGGTCACTGAGGTGAAGTTCGTGAACTCCAGTGACCGTAGCGTCGAGTTCTTGCTCACGTCCCAAAGGCACTTCGCTTGTCGGTTCAAGTAGTACGAAATCCGCTCGACGTTATCGAGATCCTCGAGGGGCGATAGATCAGGGACCCTCGGACACTTGAAGAACTCGATCTGCTTGAGGGCGACACCGTATCTGCTGATCAAGTACTCGAAGGTGTCTTGGCGCAATCCGGATATCCGGATCTTGGCGTCGTGCACGCCATCGAGTACATCGAGTGCGCTGGCGGCGATTTTCCCGCCGCTCATCTCCGGTTGGATGAGGTCAATCCACTCGTCGTCAGCCACAGTCGCTCTCAAGGATTTGAGTCATCGTCGTGAAGAGAAAGGTAGGTCTGCGCGTCTGCCAGGTTCTTCTCGTACTCCCGACTACTGAAAGCCCCGCCCCTAACCACCGTGGCCCCACAGTTTTCCATTGCGATGATCGTCTGCCCCAACAGGTCGCCGTGGGCGACGAAGTCGTTGACGGCAAGCGTCAGGCGCTCGTGCAGCCAGGGAAGGCGTTGCGGGTCCCGGAGCTGGCCTAGTGCATGGATCGCGGCCACTGCATTGTGCAGCCTTCCGGAGTCGATGTACGCAACCAGCGCCTGAGAGAGGGCGTCAACCTGCTCTGTGGTGAGAGGGTTCGCCTGATGGAGGGTCGCGTACGGCTCGATAACGCCAGTGGCGTCTACGCCGAGAGCGTAGGCTCGGAGCAACTCGCTTGCCCCCAGGAACGCTTCTGAGTCGTCAGAATCGATCCCCGCCACGATGGCGTTGACGTCTATCGGTACTCTCTCCATTGCCAAGCTCCAGAGCCATTCGCGCAATTGACTATCGTATCGGCCGCTGACCGGGGCCCACGGTTGAAGCACTGCCGCTAGCTACAACCAGGAGGACCAACTCACGACTCTGGCAGTGGCTTGATGATGTGGCGGCACCCTACCTACCAGAATTTCCACCAGGGGTTGTCTCGCGGCGTCTCCTTCAGCGCACGGTGGTAAGGGACTTGGTCGCCTCGCAGGGCGACGCCGCCAAGGGCATCTAGTTGAAGCCAATCCGGAAGCAAGCCGAAAACATCACGATCAGTCCACTCGCCAAGATATGCCGGCGCGCCCTGGTGCTGCTTGGTGATTCCGTCACAGCTAAGGTGGCACGCTACCAGATCTCCACCCCCAAAGCGTTGGTACCAGACTTCACCGGAAACATCGTCGACGCAGACACCTATCAGTGCTCCTCGGCAGTTTTCCGAAATCTGAGCCAGGTCGCGCCCAATACTCCAAATAACTTCCGCTGGAAGCACGAGAGCGAACCACGAGCATTCGCGCACCTCGAGGACTGTGCCAGGGAAGAGCTTACCCGGAAGGCGAACCGTGCATCGAGAGCTTTCACCGGCGCGCTCCAGCCCCGCTTCGGCGAATACGAGTTGCTTCAGATCATCGGGCGCGTGTTCAGCAACAATGAGTGCGTACCTATTTCCCATCGCGCTAGCGTCAGTGGACTTGCAGCGACAACGCAGTTAGCCAGCCGGCGCCTATCGCCGGCTGGCTCACCCCCAACGCATTTAGGTACGGTTCGACGACAGACACTGGTGCTGGATTGCACATCGAGGCCAGCTCGGCTCGTTCCTTTGCTCGACGACCCATTTTCGCGTCTCGCCCGGGCAAACGCGTTACCTCCGCAAGGCTTGGGGAGGCATAGCTGCGGCAGTAGCCGGAGTGGTGCGAGGAATCACTCGTTAGGCGGCGCTACCAGCAGACCGCCGAAACCTGAACGCCATACCTGCCAGACCAGAGAGCAACAGCACAGCCGTCGCGGGGGCGGGTACCACCCTCGGCTCGACGTCGATGCTGTCGAGCGTAAGGCTTGCATTGTAGGTTTCGTTCAGCTGCGCATTCCCGAAGACAATGACGAACCCCGACTCCGTGAGGTCGTACAGATCGATGTCATAGAGGTCTGCGGACAACGGGCCAACCCCGTCGAAGGCATCTCCGCCGGCCGCCTCGAGATGCAACTCAAACGACTGCATCTCGAAGTTCTCCGCCTGAGCATTGGGACGCCACTGCGTTGCGATGCGGTCTGTATCTACGACGTCGCCAGCATCGAAAAGGGCGATACTATAATCCGGAGTCGTAACAGCGAAGTCGCCAACGGCGCCGGTGAACCCAGTCGGGGCCAGGTAGTAGGCCTGCCAGTCAAAGTTGCCTTGGAGTTCATCTTCAAGGGTATCGTCCAGCGTGAACGTGATGCTCCACGGATCACCGGTTTCGAAAGGAACATCGTCTGGATCGAGACTTGGCGCTGGTGTGGTGTAGATGAAATCCACTACCCCAGTGAACGTAATATCGAAGGTCGCCGCGGGTGCCGTTATCGGTAAGGTGATAAGACCGAATACTAAAGCAGCTGGGATTGTCTGTGTTATTGGTTTCATTGTAGTCCCTCTACTTCGAAAAGCCCGTTAGTTTACCAGACTCCTTGCTCGTTGCAGGGGCGCTGCGTCGAGATGGCTTTCCGTGTCAGCAGCAGCCTCCGAGTGGTTAGCGGATACCATGACCGGCCGGCGAGGGCGCGCCATGCACACCTAACGGGGTAAGCAACAGAGGGATAGCGATCAGCAGGCGTATGGATTACCGGCTATCGCGGCGCTGGCAGTCGGTCACCAGCACCCGGTCGGCCGCTCGACGACGGCGCGGAAATCCAACACGAGCTGGTGAGTGCTATCCCCGCACTGCAGGCTCCCGACGACCAACCGGTCTTCCCTTAGGGCGAACGTGTGCTCCGCTTTGAGAGGCTCGCAGGCAGCGGCCTTGTCGACGAGTTGCGTGTAGAGCGTGATCGTGCCGTCCGCCGCCATGGACGTGTGGAATGAGGCCACATGATCGATGCCGCGCCCGCCAGGGAATCGTCGTGGCGCGTCAGTCTCGAGGGGTAACATCAGACTTATGGCGTGGCCGGGCCAGCCGTCGGTCTCTACCGACGCCCACACATCCAGGCATTGCTCCGCCGGAGCGGCGAGTGGCATCAGTGCCACGGCGAGGGCCGCGCCGCTGATCTTCTTCCAACACAACATGCCTTGCTCCCATTCTGGGTGGGCCGTTTCCGCCCGTAAGACACCGAACTTATTGGCTCTGGAGGTGGCTAGCGCGCAAGCGCTTACGCCACCGTGTGCCGGTGCCGCACGCCCTCGGGGCGAGCCTCACAGCGGACAGTCCTGAGAGTAACCGATAACCTCGTTCGCGTCGTCCGACTCAGACATATGCCGAAGGCACGCAAATAAACTGGGGCGTCGGCTCGGCCTGACCTGCTCCTACGACCGCCGCTGATGAAGCTCAACGGGTCCATGTTCTGATCTCTAGCACGACTGGTACCTCAAACTACGCCTCATCGAATCTATCGGGTTACCTCACGTGTCAAACGCTGAGACTTCGGGATTGTGTGGCTTGACCCTGTTCTCCCCGCTTCAGCCCCTGTTTCGAAGCGACCTCAATTCCCACGAGCCCACAGGGCCGCTAGGCCGAAGAAAAGGGCAGCCCCTCCGGCAGCAAGCACCAGCTGTCCGACCAAGCCGACATGGGGTGCCACCAGATCGGTAGCAACGCCGACGTACGCGAGCGCTGGGATGAGCAGCGCGACGCTTAGTCGGGTGTTTCTTCTTCGTGTCTCCACTGCCGCCGCTCTATCTCTCCTGTCATCTGGTCGCTTCATAGTCGCTCAACATAGGCGTTCAGGGTGGTCTCGTGTTCCTGGAGCTGTTTGACGATGGCAGCCGCTGAGACTCCGCCGTGGAGGTCCACGCTTCGTCGCTCACAGGTTAGGTCTGCCGATCTCTCCCATGATCTCCTTCAACGGGAGTCGGGCGCCGTCAACCTCAACGCTTGCGACTCCAGTGCCGACACCATCTACTTCGTGCCAGCGCCCGCGGAAATAGACCTGAGCCGATCCCGCTTGGCGGTTGAAGATGAAGTCCGGTTGGCCATCCATCCCGTAGTCTTCGACATCGACCAACGGTTCGCCATCCGCCGAGACAGCGGAGTACGTTAGGAGATCCACCACACCATCATTGTCGTGGTCGCGCAAGGTCAGGATCGGTGCATGAGTGCCCGCTTGGAAAACGCCAAGGTTGAGGCTGCCGTTCGCGTGGGTTAGCAGTACCGAAGGAAAGCGGGGGGCATCGATTGTCAGGGCAACTTCCCCAGGCTGTCCGCCTCGCAGGTGCTCACCTTGGAAGGTCTGGGGCACGTCTCTACCTGAGCAGGCGCCAACACACATCAAGGCAACGGCCGTCACCACGACAAGTGGTACGAGCTTGTGCGCAGGTGGCATCCGTTTCGGCTGCATTAGCTCAATGGGTATGGAGGCACTATGGGCGCTCGCTGTGCTGCGCTCGAGAGCGAATCTCAGCGCGATATCCTGACAAACCCGAGTTCGATGAGTTTACCGATCGCTTGGTCACCGGCAAGCCTGAGTATCCGATTATCGGGGGCGTCTGTTGAGTATAGAGTAACTGTAATGCTCAAGGCGCCATCATCATCGAATCGCGTAAGTGCCAGGGATGCGTAGTAGCTACGCCAGGGCTGATCCCAACGCGATACATGCAAGTGGTGGCGCGCCAATGCGCCATGGACGTAGATGCCTACCCGTTCCCGGTCGAGCATCTGGAGGGCAGCTGACACGTAGGACTCTCGATCCGAGAAATCGCTCAGGTGAGTACTAATAGGACCCTCGGTGGCTATCAGTTCTGAAAATTCGCGTTCGGGCGTCGAGTGCGATGGGCTGAAGAAGTTCATGATTGGTGCAAGGAGCGCATGCTTCCAGAGAAGGCGATCGACCTTTTTTGAATACGTCTGGCGAAGGCGCGGGTCGTCGAAGCACGTGCGCGCGTTCGTGCTGATGGAGTGTGTCCATTGCTCGAAGCGCTGGAGCGCGTCACAAGCATCCGAATGCTCGGTAGCTGGGGTTCTATCGGTGCGGTCGAGCTGAGCAGCGAGTGAATACGTTGGGAGCACTTGAGTCTTGGAACCTGCGGTTAACCATTGCGGGCCGCGAGCATAGAGATGGCATTGCCCCGGAGGAGGGGCGTTAGGAGAGCAACTCGTCAGTAGGTTGCTGCGATTGCGGTATCCAATGCAAAAGACGCGTTTGATATGCCCTCGCCGCGCGCGCCGATGAGCAAGTCGTCAATGCCGTCGCCGTTGAGATCGCCCGCGCCGCTGACCGATGCGCCAGCGTAGTCGAAGCTTCTGCCATGATGGCGAAGCCGATGCTGACCTCCGGGTCTGCATCGACCGTTGCGCTGGCAAGCAGCATCCACACCGCGACACCCTCGCCCTCGCGCCGGGCTATCGGCAGAGCAGCCATGCGGACCCGAGTCACCAGCTCGTTTGCACCCAGCCATGGTGAAGCCACGTGGTCGCAGCTACGGCAGCCGCGACCCAGCAGCTCCACGCCGTGAACCGCGCCGTTCGAGCCTCACGATAGAACAAAAAGGACGCGATCGACACCAGGAGCGCCAAGACTGGGAGCTCGAACACGCCGCGCGCCACCTTGTGGGCGCCTGGAAACCAGGCCTCTTGGGCGAGGATGAGCCAGATGGTGGCAGGGCTCACGATGAACGGGACAGTGCCCCAGCTCATGTGGAGGCGCCGGCCGACAAGCTGATGGCCGAGCACGGTGATGCCGAAGACCCACAGCACGACTAGCAAGTAGAACAGGGCAAATCCCGCTGTCGCGCTGGGCACCACCGGCGGAAACCAAGATGGATCCGAGTCCACCCACGGGGGTCTGGTCGGTAGCACCTGGGCCAGGATGAAAGCGCCTACTGCCAAGGCGAGGAACACTACGTAGATACTCGCCGCTTCGACCGAAAGCACAAAGAGCTTGAATCGACTCATGAGCATCTATTCAGTCTCCACACCAAAGCCCCTAGTACCGCTCTAATAGTCGCGTTCAGTTCTTCCATCAGTGCATCCCTCTCCGCGCGCAGATCGCCGTGACGCCTGAGTCCCTTTGCCATCGCGTTGAAGTCGCCTGCGCGAAACGGCTTGCCCGGTTCGGTCTCCGAGATCTCGTTGACCTCCCGACAAGCCTCGTAGCTCTGGAGAAGCGTCTCCAGGCCAAAGAGCGACTCACCGCCTAGGTACATCCCGGGTCGTGACCGAATGAGGTCGAGGTACGTGTAAAGACCAGCCCTCTCCCTCCCGACCCGAACCGTCCTGGCAGCTGCTCAAGCGGCAGCACCGATGCGGGTGGCCCAACACACACGCTAGTGTTGACGTGGGCCCGCCCACTGGTTCCGGACAGAGAATGGCTCGAAACAGTAGTCCAACACGCGGGTGGCGCGATCGACCCAGCGCAGCCCCGAGTGTACGTCACCCTCACCGGGGTCTGCGGCATCGACCAACAGCTCGATGGTGAGCTCGTCGACTGCCGTTCCATCCTCGCGGCGCAGCGAAACATCCCCAGTCACAAACGCTCGCTGAATGGCAAGCTCGAGCAAGCGAGACGCGGCAAGTCGCTCCTCATCGGTCTGCGAGACGCGCACGCCGTCGATAACCTCAAAGCCGCTATGCGTGCCCCCTCGCAGCGCCTGCTGGACGGTCGCCGCATCAACCGGGGGCTCGGCCTCATAGAGTGCTTCGTTGAGCGCGTGCCTCGAACTCGCCAAATACGCGGCTCCCTCGATCACCTTTGCCAGACTTCGTTCCAGGGCGGTCCGATCTAGGATGAGCGTATGGCCACTCGAGAGAGACTGCGTGAAGAAGGGGGTTCGAACGGTAGGTAAGGCGGTCGATCGGGTCTCCTTTACGGTGAGCCGCTCAGGGCACTGTGCTGAAGCTACCGAGCTGAGCAGGAGACCAACGATGCTTGCGATGATTGTCGTTCGCATATCAACCCTCGATCGGTGTCTCTGGCGCTTATCAGTCTAGTTTGCTCGCAGCGTGCTGGCGTCCAGAACGGGTTCCTGATGCCAATTGAGCGGATCGTGCACCGTGCCGTGGCCGAACGTCGCTCGGCCGGATACCCGGCCTTGCCATCGTTGAGGGCATTGAACCAGCAAGTTCCGCAGCAATCAGATCCGCCGTTCGGCACCTTCCTTTCCTGTATGGCGTTAGCTTAACACCTTGATGAGCGGAGCTTGATGTCGACTGACCGGAGCGTGGGCACAGAAACGTAATCTCAAGTGTCGGGCTTCCTGGCGTGGTAGCGCGAGCCAGTGGGGCGGTATCGCAGACAACTCACTGCAGCTCGCCCGGGGCAAAAGGCCCCGGGGCTGACTCCCCCATTCACAGCGGTTGCCGCGGCCACCGCGTGAAGTCATCAGGGCAAGGAGGGCAGGGATGCCAAACGCGCGAGCGACCACTTGGTCAACATCCATCGTCGTCAGCGGGGCGATCCCGTGTCTTATCGCCACTATCGCCGTGGCCCAGGTGCTCCCGCCCGGTGACGAACCCCTGCTGCAACAGGCGACGCTCGGAGCGGGGGTGAGCGACATCGAGGAGTCGCGCCTCGATCTCGAGGTGCGCAACACCTACACCATCGCCAGTGCCGACCTCGACGACGACGGCGATGAGGACCTCATCTACGGCTATTTCTACCTGTTCAACCCACCCCTGCACCAAGGGCAGGCCCCCTACACGCCGGTGCAAGGCAGCGGCGGTATCGCCGTGTTGGCGAACCAAACCTCCAGCCCCCTCACAGCGGACACCGGCAAGCTGAACGACGGCGCGCCGCTGCAAGACCTCCCGGGGTCGCAGGCGCCTACGCCACCGGCGAGTGCGGGTGTGTCCCACTACAGCAACGTGCCCGGTGGCTTTCAGGACGCCACGAGTGTGGACTGGAACGGCTTGCCGCCGCCGTCCGTGCGCACCATCCTCGTCACCTACATCAACGACGATGACGTCCCGGATCTGGTGATCGCCGCTGGCGTGGGCGTGGATCCCATAGATGTTGCGTCTTTCTGGTCGGAGGATCATCAGCACATCGCGCAGAACCGGATCCTGATTCAGCAGACGGAGACCGGAGAGAACGGGCCGGTAGGCACGCTGCACTTCGTGGACGAGACCTACGGCGCTAACGGCGTGCCGGGCGATGAAGACGATCGCCTCGCGCCCGATGCCGCCAACTCCTGCGGCGTGGATGGCGCTGATCTCGACGGGGGCATGTTCGACGATCTGATCTTCGGCATGTACGGGCCGAACTTCACGGGCGCACCCAACAAGTTCCTAAGTAACGACGGGACAGGGCGCTTCACCGTGCAGCCAGACCCCTTCGGCGGTCGGGCCGGGGCCACGGCCGACATCGCCCTCGAGGACGTCGACGGCGATATGGACATCGACATCGTGGTGGCCAACGCCAACCCCCATCGCGCGCCCGTCGTGGATCCCGTCACCTACGCCGACACCCTGCCGGAGGAGGTCATGGCGGTGCGGCGCAATGAGCTGTGGCTGAACAACGGTCACGCGAACTTCACCTTCGTGGCTCTGCCGGACCCGGAACTGGCATTGGCTGCCCCGGCACCGCCGCTGGTCACCGAGCCCTATTCGGATCCCGGGTTTGGTCACGATACGCGGAAGGTCACCGTGTTGGACGTCGACAGGGACGGTGACAAGGACCTGCTATTCGTCAACAACGGTTGGGGCGCCGGCTTTGCCCGCCGTCCGGACGGGCGTTCCGCCTTCTATATGGGGTCGTTGGTGAAGACGCTCCCGGGGCAGCAATCTCAGCTGTTGATCAACATGGGCGGGACGCAGCAGGCAAACGTGCCCGGGGCGGCGATGAACGTGTTTGCTGATGTGTCGGAGTACGCGTTGCCCCACGGCCGTCACATCAACGCGATCCTCGAAGATCCGAGCACCAGCCCCGTTTGCCCGGGCCAGGCCTTGTGCGTGGAAGACGGCGGTTGGCGTCCCCTGCTCGACATGGTGCCCGCTGATCTTGGCCAACCGGCCGATCTCGAGATCGACATCGGCGAGTTGGACGCGCCCGTGGAGACGGTCAGCCTACCGAACACGGATGAGTACCCCGATCTCTACGTCACGGCAGGACCCAAAGCCTTCAACGAGGTGTGGATCAACAGCGGACAGTGGGAGTGGATCGCGCCGCAGACCGAGCAGCCGGACGCACCCTTCGGCGGCTGGAGCACCAAGGGGCGGTTCCTCCATGGCGCGTACGGTCTGAAGCGATCGGAGGACGGGCCGCCGCCCACGCTCGCGTGGGACGTGCTCGCCGAATCGCCGGAAAATCGCCCCTTCCACCTAATCGACTTCGGCCAATACCTGCCGCGCACGCGGTTCGATGCCATCACTCAAGGCATCCACGACTTCTACACGCGCACTGCGGTGGTGGCGGATCTCGATGGCGACGACTTTGCCGATGTCGCCACCGCCGACGGCGATCCCGAACGCGGCGAGATCAACCAGCTCTACTTCTACAAGGGGCTCAACGAGGATCTGGCGTTCCGGTGGGCGGGCACGTCGGATGAAGGCCACATGCTGCCCCATCGCAACACGATCCTTGCCTACGGCGGCATCGCCCGCGACCTGGACGACGACGGTGACATGGACATCGTGGTGCCCGGCGCGCCCACGGCCCTGATCCTCATCAACGACGGTACGGGGGTGTTCACGGAGCAGACCTTCGCCGATCGCCCCGAGGGCGGCCTGCTGCCCTTCACGGGCTATAACCCACTCTTCACGCCAAGCGTGACCGAGGCGGTCGAAGCTGTCGATTTCCGCGGCAACGACGGCCAGCTCGACATGATCATCGGCGGCTACGCCCCCTACGACTCCGAGGGCTACGCCTACGCTAGCCGCGGACTGAAGCCGACCAACTTGAGCCGCGAGTGGCACCTGCCCGACGACAGCGGCGCCTACGGCCATCCTTGGGAAGCGCCCCTGGCGGCGGATGAGATCCCCGTGCGCGTGCACACCACCTTCTACCTCGAGTTCGACCCGGCCCTCGGGCGCTACCGCGACGTCACCCTGGGCCAGGACGCCCAGGGCCAGGAGCTGTTCGACCCCGCCGGTCGCCGCGAGCATGTGATGGATCGCATGCGCGCAGGGGACCTGGACGGCGACGGCGACCAGGACGCCGTGACCGGCTATCGCGACTTCCACCTCAACAACCCCAACGTCGAGGCGCCGCTGCCGAGCGGACCCGTAAACAACGGCAACAACGCACCCAACCCAGCGGACTGGCAGACGGTGATCTCCCTGTGGATCAACGAAGACGGTCGTTTGGTGGATGAAGCTGCCCGCTTCGACGATCCCACCCTCGTGCCCGCCGCCTACGATCGCCTGCCCGAATGGACCGAGCCCGACGAGCCGGACGACTTTTGGAACATCTGTGAGACGGATCAATACGAGAGCATCTCGATCGCCGATTTCGATTCCGATGGCGATCTGGACATCTTCCTGGCCCGCAAGGACACCGGCAGCGCCACGATGAAGCAGGCTTTCCCCTTGCGCAATCGTCTGCTCATCAACATGGGCGGTGCGCAAAAGGACCACCCAGGCGCGATGGGCGGGTGGAAGACCGGCGAGTTCCGACCCGTCGCCGACTTCGGTGGCCCCCTCTCGCAGTGGTCTGGAAGCCTGGGCGCACCTATTGACGACGGTAGTTTCGCCGGCGAGTCGGGCGCGGTGGATTCGGTCGCCGTCGACCTCGATCGCGACGGCGATATGGACCTGTTGCTCAACGGCACCATCAAGACAGGCGTGACCAGCGGGCCAGGCCACCCCGTGGTGTGGCTCGAGAACCCGGGCAACGCCGAGTTCGAAGCGCGCAGTCTGCCGGGGCTCAAGGTGGACAAGTTCATCAACGGCGTGACGTCCGACCTGTCGCAGGGCGATGGACCCGGGGCGAGTTCCCTGGCGGTGGCGGCGGGGGACTTCGATCACGACGGTGACTACGACGTGGTCACCACCGGGCGCCTGTCCTTCACCCCGCGCTACTTCGAGAACGTGGGCAGCGCGGAACAGCCGAACTTCGTCGACCGCACAGCCCTGCGCAACGTGTCCGGCTTCGGGGAGGCGATCGAGGACGGCATCACCTGGACCGAGCAGTGGACCCACGACGGGTTGATCGTGGCGGATTTCACCGGTGACGGTCGCCACGACCTGTACATCCCGAACTTCGTTGGGGTGGCGCAGGATGAGCTGTACATTTCCACGCCGCTTAGCGACCAGGTGGCCGGCGTCCCCGCCCTTGCCGATTCCTACCCGCCCACCGCTGCGCAGGTGAGCGGCGGCGAGATGATTCTCTACGGCGCTAACCTCGCCGAGGTCATCGAACTGCAGCTGCGCCGGCCGGGGGCGGCGGAGGTACAGACGGTGCTGCCGACCAGCACTGAGCCCAAGCGCCTGCGCTTCGATATGCCCCCGCGAGCGGCCATGGGCGTGTTGGAAGTGGTTGCCATCAGCGCTCAGGGGGCGTCGCACCCGTTTACGGTGACCCACCTCAACGCGGCGCCTGCGGTAGAGGTGGACCAGGCGACGCTGACGGATCTGGAGCTGCTGATCACCGATGCGGATGGACGGGGGGATATCGATCCGGAGTCACTGTCGATCGTCTTGCTGGGTGAGCCTAATGTGGATATCAGCGGCTTGGCTCAGGTGGCGCTGGCAAGTGGTGGCTACCAGGTTGTCGTGTCGAGTGACTTTGCGTTGCCTCCGGGTACGCAGATCGTGGTGGAGGTGGGGGATCAGTTGGCGGCTTACACGTCCGCGCGGGTGGTGCTGGAGTGATCGGGTCTGGAGGAGTCATCTCTGCGAGAGGTAGGCGAAATGGCGGCGGGCTGCAGGCATTCAGGGGCGATCATTTGAGTGTCAGTGCCGGCCCGGTGCGCGCCCGTCTCAGAGCGCAAGGCGCATGTCCACCCTGTGCATCCCGTTACCCCAGCCGTGCTCTTGGGTGGACTCCACGGTTGCCCCCAACCTCTCAAAGAACGGACAGGATTTGTGGCTAGCGGCAATCTTCATGGAACGAGCCCCGAGGTCCCGGGCGTCTGAGATGACTTTCGCCATGATTTTCGATCCAATGCCGCGGCCTTGTGCGGCTGGGTCTATCAGGATCCAATTCAGATGAGCATCGCCCGAGCCGTCCCGGGATAGACCGAATGCACCGATCACCTTATCGGCGGTAACGCAAACGCGATATCGGGCCGATTCAGTGTCTAGAAAGGCTAGATACTGTTCTCTTTCATTGGTGGCGAAGAAGCGTGGTGTGTTTGCGTCGAGAATGCGCATGCATACCGCCCGATCTGTTTCTTGGTAAGCGCGAAAACGCACGTCCTCCATCTCGGACTACCTGATTCCAGTGTTAGGGCTGCGACACGCCCGATTGGCTGGACGGCTCGTCGCGGTATGGGCATGGATCTAATGCCATGCTGTGCGATCGCGCTGGCTTTCGAAGGGTGGTCGCACTTAGTTTGAGCCCATCAGTATCGAGCGCGGGCGCCTCTGCATGTCACCGCTCACGGTGGGGCAGTTTGAGTCTGCGCCTACGATCTAGACTGCGCTAGTGGTGATCACCTCTGTACTGGCGAATGATCTGCGATTCGTTGAATCTCAGCTGCTATTTCAAGGCGATCCTAGTTCCCACGCGCCCACAGGATGGCGATTCCTGCGAAGAGGCCAGCCCCTCCGGACGCAAGCGCGACCTGTGCGATCAGGCCTACGTTGGGCGCCAAAAGATCGGCAGTGACGCCGACATACGCGAGCGCTGGGATGAGCAGTGCAAAGCTCAGTCGGGTGGTTCTCCTTCGCAGCCCCAATTGCGTGCCCTCCCTGGTTACACTGGCTGCTGATACCCGAGACGGCTGCCGGCGCGAGCTGGCACGGAGTCAATGCTCGGCATCAGCTGCTACGCCAGGTCAGATCGAATATCGATCGAAGCTGAAGTCTGGCGCAGCCCCATAGTTGGACTCCCGCCAGGCAATCAGCTTTTCCGCGAGAACGACCTCGTGCTCCGTGGGCTCCGGGTTGCCGAAACTCATGGAGCGGGTTCGCAGAGACGAGAAGTGTCTGGATAGCTTGTAGGCGTCGGCACCGTTCTGGAGCTGCGTGAGTAACCCGATGGCGTATGAGTCGTACTCATCGTCCCCTGGCGCTGCCCCATCGACTCTGTCCTCGATGACGCCAATCGGATCCCAGTAACGGAGGGCGCGTCGCACATGCTCTAGCCGCCTTTGAAATCTCGAAGCGCCCATTCCAGCAACACGCGTTCTAGGCGCCAGCGCTGCAATAGCCACTGCGGCGAATTGATCCGTACGCGCTACAGGCCCTAGGCAAAGCAGTCATCATTCGCGAGCACCATACTCGGCAAGCAACTTCGCAACATCCTCTTCTAACCTCGCTTGACTACTCGCGTAGAGGCTCGGACTGCGGATCGTCGTAACGAGCCGAGCCGCGTCATGAAGGCGGAGTTCGGCCAGCTCAGCCCCATAAATCGTCCGTGCCACCGTGCCTAGTCCGTCTACTGTCCGTCCGTCTTGGCCAATGAAGAAGTAGTAGTGACACCAAAGCGCGAAGATCTCTTCATCAGAATACCGTAGACCCAGGAATGCCGACCAGACCGGCGTTTTGATAAGCCGCTCAAGACTACCTTCTGGCTTGTTCTCCGGGCCCGCTGCCCTTTGGTAAGCGACCCAATATCGAATGCCCTTCTTGCCCTCCTGTAACTTGGCGAGGGCATAGACGGGCTCAGGGAGCCCGCGGTGCTCAAGGGGAGAGGATGCGAGGATTTCTTCCGTCGCGACTTGAGCAGGAAGGAGCCAGGCGATAGAGGTAAAGCCTGCGGCACTGACCACACCTAGTGCGATGCAGAGGGCAGACACCCTTACAATACGTTTCACTTGGTCATCAGCGCAGGAGTGCTGCGCTCTGCCAGCAGTTCACGTCTTCGGTTGGTTCGGCCACGTGTCTACTCATCGCTGAACAGCTCGCCGAGCAAGCGCTCGGGGGCGTCAAGGAAAGACTTCGTCACAGCGTAGTGTTCGGTATCGGTATACGCGACCTCCGAGAACCCGCCAGCGTCCAGCTGATATATCGTGCTGCCCGGATAGCCCATCAGAATTGGGGAGTGCGTTGCAATAAGGAACTGCGAGTTCAGCGCTACAAGCTCCCGCATACGGCGCAGGACCGCCAACTGCCGAGTAGGCGACAACGCGGCCTCTGGCTCGTCCAGGATGTAGAGCCCGGTACCGCCGAAGCGCTCGAGCATGAGCGCCAAGAAGGATTCACCGTGCGACTGCTCGTGCAACGAGGCCCCACCATAGGAGTTGATGATGGGCGGGCCGTTGGCAGGTTCCCGATCGAGTTCTTCGATGTTGGTAGCCACGTTGAAGTAGCTCTCCGCTCGAAGAAAGAACCCATCACGACATCGTCTGGGCGATCGGACCGGACGGAGGTACTCGAACAGGCTCGAATGGGATGCACGAGTGCTGAAACTGAAGTTGCGAGTGCCGCCCTCCGGATTGAAACCCAGAAGGACCGCTATTGCCTCTAGTAGCGTGGACTTACCGCTGCCGTTCTCGCCGACGATAACCGTGACGGGACTCGGGAAGCGGAGAGACTCCAACGCACGGATCGCGGGGATATTGAAGGGGTACTCTTCGAAGCTGGGCACTTCGGAGCGCTTGAGTATCACTTCTCTCAGGTAGGGCAACGTCCTATCTCAGTTGTGCGCCTGGTGGCTTGCTGGCATGACTTGCGCACTGCAGGCATTAGGGCGAACCCGCGATCGGGGAATGGACCACAGCGTGCCTTACACGGTCCATTGCCGATGTGAGAGACCCGACCGTTTCCGCCGCCGGTACGCCCGCCTCGTACGATCCGGATACCATGACCACCAAGATTCTCCCTGAGGAGAACGCGACCGTTGCCGACTGTCCCGGGACCTCGCGCGGTGCTCTAGCGGCGAGCCACTCAGCATCTTCCTCGCTCGGGAACTCCGCTATGAACAACAAATTCAGCTGCTTGTCCAGCGAGTCCTCGCCGCTCCCGGTTGATGACCGGCGGACGAGGGCGGTGCCAGTGCTCCTCTGCAAGGTCTCACTCAGGTGCGGATCTTGCGTACCAAACCAAACTTCTGGGATAGCCGTGGCCACTTCGAAGGCGACACGAGGGTATCGCTCCGATGCGAGTTCATCACACCCACGGACCGCAACCGCTAGCAGATCGATACCGGGAGCGTAGTCATCATAGCCAGTCTCGACTAGAGCGGGGCCATCGCTCGTTTTCACGACACGGTAGCCCCAATCCTGCAGGGACACACCCTCGCGATGAGCCTCACGGATCGCTGTGAGGTGCTCCGCCATCGCAGGGAGTGCCAATGCTATTGACTCGTCGTAAAGCTGATCGCGATCGGCGGCCAACTCGGTGAGCGCAAAGCCAAGAACGGCTGCCGCCCAGGTGACGTCTCTCGGATCCATTCGAGCAAGGTCGAGTGCGGCGAGAGCGTTCAGCCCAATGCGGCAAGGCTCGGTCGACCTCTCTCTGAGGGCGAACACGGCGCTGCGCTTTGCAAGCTGAATCAGGGAGTACTGGTCTTCGATGCTAAGGCGTTCCGTGAAGCGCCGACGTCCCTCAGCCGAGAGGGCCCGAAATTCCTCCACTCGGAGCTGAATCTCAGTATCGACACGATCGCGTGAGAGGCGAAAGAGGCTCGCGCCATCAGGAAGATCCCTGTAGGTCAGTCCCGCGAGCGGGGAAGGGCCGGGATTGGTGGCCAGACGCTTCTCTTCTTCAGCCTGAGCATCCGCTAGTGCTTTCCCCAGTACGACAGTGGAGGAGCGAGTGCCGGCGGAGCGTAACCAGGCGCCCACCGATACGAGTAGAAAAAGCGCAAGAAGTAGGAGAATCACTATTGGTTTCATGGCGCGTCGTAGCGGCTCGCTTCAGTTCGGCAATCGCCTTCTCAGCTGCGAAACAGCATCGAGAACTGCATCTCGGTTCTTTGCGGACTTTACCCATCTCGGGAATCTACTGGCTAGAGAACGGTTCATCCAGCCATCGGCATTCGCCCCTCGAGCACGCTCCCGTAGCCGAGCTGTAACGAGATCTTCAATGAACTGAAGGTGGGCCCCGTTGTAGGCCCACAGCGTGGAGCCGCAGCATGCGGTCTGCAGCCAGAGCGGCAATTCGAAGTGATCGTCGACTGCGTGATACCAGCCCCGAGCGATCGAGCGGGCGTTCCAGCGAGCTGTGTACGCACACTGGGTGCAGGTCAGTCGTCGCGGCGAAAACCAATCGGTGGATGCATCGGTGTCGAGCTGGCGCGAAACCGCACATCCATCGCACCGTGGAAATACCAGCAGGGCCTCTTCCGCAAAGGAGTGGGCCCTCTCACCGGTGTCTCTAAATCGCTCGCTCATATCGCCGAAAGACTTCGCTCAGCTGCGCCGAAGGCGACTGTTGTTAGGCCGCAACGCGACGGAGTCAGCTCTCGCTCATGTCTCCTCGAGGAGTCACCCGATCGACGCCCAGCTCCGTAAACCAAGAAAGCTGCTCCAGGAAGCTCAGGAACCTACCCCATGCTTGCTCCGCGGGCACCGTCCGTGCCCACTGCTCGGACTCACACGGCGTGTCGATGTAGCGGAACTCAAGTTCCATGGCGTTCACCGCGCGGATTCGCAGATAGGGACCGCTGTATGGATAGTAAGCGAGGGCCTGCGTAAGGCAAAGGTCGTGCATGGAGGTCCATCCGTGGAGCCCCGACACGAGCTCCGAACCGCTGATCCGCTCAACCAGCGCGCGCAACGCTTGGTAAGCGCCATCCCTCGGTGCGGACTCATAGTGCGCCATGATTTGCGCCCACGGCTTTGACAGTAGGCGGTCAGTCATCGTCGCCGACGATGCTGGCGGGTTCGAGCAATTTCCAACTTTCGCTGCTGGGACTTCGACAGAGAAGGGAGTTGCTCGAGCACTCGAACTGTCGTGCGGTAGTCCACTGCTCGCCACAGCGCAATGCTCAAGCTCAACAACAGCCCCGGGTTCGGCTGCATCGAAGACTGCTGTCCTGGTTCTGTTGCGACCTAAAGCAAAACCAACTCAACACGGCTTCCACCCTCCCCACCACCGAGCTCATGCATCTTGAGGATCTCGACCAGCCAGTCGAAAACCGTCGGGCCTTCGCCGCGCTCCGCAGCCGCTATTGCCGTTCGAGCCTTGGCGGTAGCGCTCGGGTGACAGCACTCGAGCCGCTTCCTGAGCTGCCGGATTGTCTCTGTATAACCCAGGGTTTGACGGGAGTGCTCCGAGTTTCGCCACTCTAGAATAAACCCTTCTTCGGGAGTACCGAAGCCGCCTCGGAGCACGTCGCTGAAGGCATCGAGGTTGCGACCCCAGTGCTGACCTCCCAGTACCTCAGACTGGAAGTGCGACCAAAACTCTTCAAGAGTTTGGAAGTGCGTACCGTCGATGACGTATCGCTTCACAGCAGCACAATACCTCTAGCGCGCTATCCTCGTCTTCACAGGAGAGTGAAGGCGTCCTCTGCCTCGACTCGATCAAACGCACGCTCCGCGCCCGTATAGACGTAAATCACAACAGCGTGACAATTCGACGTAGGGTGGCGAATGATGGCTTGGTAGCGAGACTGAAACTCGTCGAAACTGAAATCGATCGAGTGCTGCTTTAGGTAGTCCTCAATAGCGGCTGCAGGCGACCCTACCGCAACCGCGCTTTCCATCTCTTCGACGAAGCTCGTTGGGGTAACGGACACACGCGGGCAAACTAGCCTATTGACTATTCCCGCGAGCACGCCAAGTCCAGCAAACAGCACAATCGTAGTCAGCGCAACACGCATCCGTGCCGCCTAATGCTCAGCCGTCGGTTGCTGCGGCGGGTTAAGTGTCGCTCGCAAGAGCGTATGCCTCTGCGTTTGGTGCCAGAGCGGACTGGCGCATCAGTTCCCTAACCAGAGCGCCGGACTGTGGGCATTCGGCGGTGTCTCCGCAGCTACCGTCCAGCACCCATCTCAGAACCCCGGCTGGCGAGGATCTCTCGAGAATATAGATTTCGCCATCTACTTGTGGGCCTTGAGCTGAGATCTCAGCCCCCCACGTCGTAGCCGCTTGCGAAAGCGCTCTGAGCTTATCGCCCACTCGGCTATCAAGTACTCCACTGAATTCGTTCCGCACCGTAGCGGGTTCACCCGACATGAGATCCGCAGCGATAGTCGTCGATGACACAAGGCAACGCTGGGAGCAATCCACTCGCACCAGTAGCAAATCGCGAAACGGTGGCATCCAGAGCAGGCGCAGGGTCTCGCCACTAGCACGGGGGCTTAGCGCTGGCTTCTGCTGGGCCGCGGCGTAAAGGGAGTCTCGGTAGTCCTGTCCGCCCACGAAATCGAACGGATCGTAGCTAGCGGGGACCTCTCTGTGATTGGTCGTTTGAGTGCCCCCATCGCGGTACAAGAGGACGACCATTACGCTAACTGCGCCAGTCACGACGGCGGACACTCCCAAAACCATCAATCTTCCGAACATGTCTATCAAAGACGGCCTACTTGCGACAGTTGATACCGATGCATAGCCACAGCTGCTGCTCATGGTTGGGCGGTGTTCGCAGCGGACCACATCCTAGCCATTCACCACTATACCCCTTGTGTGGGTATGGGATTAACGGGTGCCCTCTGAGCTACGACAACGCACTCTCGCGAAGGCTGAATTCAGGTTCAGAACGTGTGTCTCGATACCTAGCGAGTTCAGCCACGCAATCACCGCGCGTACCGCATCCGGACTTGCGTCGGTACAAGCCTCGATGAGTACCGGGAACTCTGACCAAGTGCGGCCGGATCAGCAGCGAGTTCTCACCTGGTTCATCCAAGCCAAGCTTCGTGCGGACGAGAACCGATTTCGCCAGATCGAACTGGGACTCCTAGATACATCTACATTTATCCCGCTCGGAAACAACGGAGTCTATCGTCTCCCGTTCTTCGCTGAGTTCTGGGCCTTGAGGTCCACCGAATTCGCCGAGGACTTCCGTGAGGTTGTGGAGAGAGTCCTGTCTCTCGCGGGCAGCCAGATCCCACTCCCGACCCGTTCTTGTGAGGGAGACTGACTGAGCGCTAAGGAGCGGCTACTGGCGCCGCCGGGGGCAGCTACCCGGCTGAGGAGATTCCCGCCCTGCCTGGTGTGTAGCCGGTGCAACCCCCAAAACCCAACACAGCCGCTAACTGCAATAAGCTCGCCCGTCCCCCTCCATCGCCCCGCCGCGGCTGGCCTAAGCGTTCATCCTCCTGACCCTTGCGGCCCCTGGGGTCCCAGCATCGATTCGAGCAACGCGATCCACTCCGGCGACTCGCTCAACAGCACGATGGCGGGCGTAGTCAGCACCAGCAGCAAGGTGCCCACCCCGGTCGCCCGGTGAATCCGCTTTCTGACGAGGCCATCGTAGGCCAGAGGCGTGAAGATGAAGACCAGAGAGATGGGCAGGGCCAGGAAGATGTTGGCATCGAGGGTCTCCGGGATGCGGCCCGCCGCCGGGCCGATCAGCGCCAGCGACGCGAACATCATGAGCCGTCGATGGGTGGCCGTGTGCCGATGGCTCAGGATGGCGGTGAGGTAAAAGCCTAAGAACATGAGCACGTTGATCGAGTTGGCGGTGACGATGAGGGGCTCTCCCACCCGTCCCCAGTTCAGCTTCGAGATCACCGCTGCAAATGAGACGAAGGCGATCACCAGCAGCGGGCTCAGCCGTCCCAGGGTCCGGTGGAGGCTGCCCTTGCCGCGCGCGATCAACGATGCCTGCACCGCACACAGCACGAACCAGCTGCCCATGGTCACTGCATGGAAGTGGTGCATGAGAGTGATGGGCGGCAGGTCCTTCGTGTCGAAGAGGGCCTTGGCGCCGAAGGCGACGATGACGAACGCGAGGATCGTCCATGCGAACAGGCGGAAGAACCGCGTGTCCGTACCTGCAGATATTGCTTCCAATGCCGTGTCCCTATCCCCCGATGCGGTCTGCTTCCATACGCAGGGCCCCGCCGATGCCGGGTTCCCCATCAGAGACGTGATGTCGCCAACCCACAGCTGGCCTGGCCCAATCAACCCTCAACCAAAGCGCCGTGCAATCCAATCCAGCGAAGAAGCTACGCAGTGTGGTGCTGGAGTGATTGCGGTTAGTGGCCAGTCGCGTCGTTCGGGGTGAGCCTCGATGTCCACTAGAGTACCGACTCCTGAGCCGATCTTGGCGACGCTGGCGCCTCTCGGAAGTTCACCAGGAGGTCGTACTCTTGCTCCAGGGCGTGCTCATGCCTGTGCCGAATTGCCGCTGGCGGCGAAAAACTCATGGCGCTTGCGGATGAGTGCCCCCACCAAGGTCGCACTGATCCCCGTCGAGAGGAGCATGGCGACACCTATGAGCGTCAGCCCCGCCCCCAACTTCAGCAGCGCCAAGCTGGTCGCACCCCATACCACCACGTGGAGGGATCCCAGCAACAACGACGCCCAGAAGTACCAGCGGGCGCGCAGGCGAGAGCCCCAAATCAGCGCAAGATTGAGCGCCAACCCAAGGGCGCCGGGCACGGCTGTGATGAGCATGGGCACCAATGCCTGGCTGATGCCACCAGCGACGACCCTTGGATCCCCCGTCCCTGTGGCCTGGATGTCCGCCAAGAGCTCGAGGAATTGGATCACGAAGGTCCCGATGCCGAGAAGCAACAAGCTTTGCAGGGTGAGGGCGATCAGCGCCATGAAGATCACCAGCAAAGCGGTCTTCCGCCTGCGAACTCACCACGCCCGAGGCGCGACGGCCAAAGTCTCTCGCCGCGCATGCGTTCGGTCGAGATTCTCACTGTGATCCCCATGCACCGAGTCGCTCAAGACCAGCCCCTGATGCCACGCTGTTGAGATGCAGCATGCTCACCGCTGGCCATCGACGAATCCTTCAGTCCAATGGTCCACGTTGAGCTGGTACCGATCAATGGTGAACTGTCCGTTATCTGTATCGGAGAACCCGGGCAACAGCAGTGCCAGTTCTCTAGCAGATATCGCCTCGTCTTGGGACGAGTAGGCGCCTATCAACTTGGGGTCTTCCTCCGTTTTGGAGGTGTGCCAGAGGATGAACACAGCCTGGTCGATGACGTTTTCTCCTGACGTCCATAATGCGCTAGCTGCCGCGCCTGTCTAGGCAGGCTTACGCCGCAAGCTCCCTCAAGCTAGGCTCAATTGCTTTGCTTAGCGATCGGGGTGGGCGGCGCAGGCGTATCGCGCGTCCAAACAGCTAGGATTGCGAGGTAAAGCGGTCACTGCAACACCCGCGCTAGTTCTTCTGCCGGCGTACAAAATCCTAAAGTCTCTCTTGGTCTCGTGTTCAGCTTGTGAGCCACCGCGTCTGGGAAGGTGATCTGATCGCGGGTGACCAGCTCTTATCACCGCTCGTTCGGCAGAGCACGGGCGAGCAAACGTCGCAGCCGCGACATATCCCCGAAAGCAGCCCAAACGCTGTGGTTGGTGATCCGCGAGAGCAAGGACGGGGCAGGGCAGCCGCATGGCCTCTCCCGAAACCCATCCAAAACTAGAGCAACCGAGCCCCAGTCGCGCCCACCCGAGACGCTCCCACGCCGATTTCCTAGTAAGCTCCCTGGGCCCCAACCCCCTCGCGCCAGCCGCCTGGCCCGAGACCCCAAGCGCAACCCCGCACCGCCCAACGCGACCGGAGCCCCGCCGAGTGACCACCCTCAACGCCACCGACCCAGCCGCAGAGGAGCCCCAACCCGCCCCCCAACAACAAGGCGCCATCGTCTTCCTCCTCGCCACCGCCTTCATCAACTCCATGGGCATGGGCCTGACCACCCCCGTCATGCCGGCTCTCCTCGAGGAACTCTCCGGTGGCGACATCTCCGACGCAGCTTTCTGGGGCGGCATAGCCCTCCTCAGCTACGCCCTTATGCAGTTCATCTTCTCCCCCATCGTCGGCGCCCTCTCAGACCGCTACGGCCGCCGCCCGATCCTGCTCCTCTCCCTCATCGCCTTCGCGGCGGACATGCTGCTCCTGGCCGTCGTCAACGCTCTCTGGATGTTCATCATCGTCCGCGCTATCGCCGGCATCTTCGCGTCCACCTTCTCCACCACGGCGGCCTACGTGGCGGACGTGACCCCGCCGGAAAGGCGCGCCCAGCGCTTCGCCATGATCGGCGCGGCTTTCGGCGCAGGCTTCATCTTCGGTCCCGCCATCGGCGGGGCGCTGGGGGACATCGACACGCGCCTCCCGTTCTTCGCCGGTGCGGCGGTGGCGGGGGCGAATGCGGTCTTTGGCGCCTTCGTGGTCCGCGAGTCCCTGCCGGCGGATCGGCGCCGCGCCTTCAGCTGGGCCCGCGCGAACACAGTGGGCACGATCTGGAGCCTCACCCGCCTGCCGGGGGTGGGGCGCTTGCTGCCGGTGTTCTTCCTGGCCACCTTGTCCACGTGGGTGTACCCGACGGTGTGGTCCTACGTGGCGACGGCGAAGTTCGCCTGGACGGAGGGGGAGATCGGCTGGTCCATCGCCTACTACGGGGTGATCGCCTTCGTGGCGCAGGCCCTGGTGCTGCAGCTGGTGTTACCGCGGATCAGCTTGCACGTAGCGGTGTGGGCGTCCCTGCTGGTGGAGGCGCTGGCGCTCACGGGCATTGGCCTCGCGTCGGTGGGGTGGGTGGTGTACGCCATGATCACTACCTCCCTGTTCTCGGCGATGCAGGACCCGGCGATCCGCCAGGAGCTCTCGGCGCGCGTGCCGGCGGACGCCCAGGGCGAGCTGCAGGGTGGGCTGTCGGCGCTCACGAGCATCGCGATGATCCTGGCGCCACTCCTATATAACGGGCTCTTCACCCTGTCCTCGGGGGTGGATCCGGTGCTGTCCCTGCCGGGTTCGCCGTTCCTGGTGGCGGCGGTGTGCTCCCTGATAGCGATTGCGTTCTACGTGCGGGCGATGGGGCGGCCTGAATAACGGTTGACCACGGTGGTTGGGGCGCTTCGCGGCGGCTAGACTCGGGATCCAACGGCCCTCAGGAAACGGACTCCGCTCATGACGATCTTGGTAATTGGACTGGTGCTCTTTCTCGGCGTGCACTCGGTGTCGATCTTCGCCTTGCCTTGGCGCGACGCGATGGTGGCGCGCAACGCGGTGCTCTTCAAAGCGGGCTACGGCGTGCTCTCCCTGGTGGGCCTCCTGATGATCATCGCGGGCTACGGCGAGGCCCGCATGGCGTACCCACCCCTGTGGCCCACGCCGGGCTTCCTCCGCCACCTGGTGGCGCTGCTGATGCTGCCGGTGTTCATCTTCTTCCTGGCGCCGTACTTCCCGGGCCGCATCAAGACGGCGCTGAAGCACCCGCAGCTGGTGGCGGTGAAGGCCTGGGCCTTCTCGCACCTCCTGGTGAACAGCGCCCTGCCGGACCTGCTGCTCTTCGGCTCCTTCCTGGCCTGGGCGGTGGTAGATCGAATCTCGCTGAAGCGTCGGCCGGTGCGCGAGCCGGTGTTGGCGGCGCCGGCGAGTGGCATGAACGACATCATCCTGGTAGTGGTGGGCCTCGCGGCCTACGCGGGCTTCGCCTTCTGGGCGCACCTCGCGTTCATCGGCGTTTACCCCTTCGGTTAGGCGCCCCGCGCCCGCGGCGCTGCGCAAGTCGGCACCCTTGCGCAGCCTTCCGTCGCCAAACGAAAACTGATGGTCCTTGAATTCCTGGGAGTTTCTCTCGCCATCACTTTTCGCTGTGTAGTTTCAGGTGTAACCTTATCCACCTCACCGATCCGAAGGGCATAAGAACATGAGCGCCAATCCCCTCGAGGCCTACGAGATTCACGTCGATCACGTGCTGCACAACGCGGCGCCGGCGGTGCTTTACGAGCAGGCCCTGCGCAACGAGCCGGGCAGCGCCATCACCTCGGCGGGGGCCCTGGTCGCCCTGTCCGGCGAGAAGACCGGCCGCAGCCCGAAGGACAAGCGCGTGGTGCTGGAGCCAGGCTCGAAGGACGAGGTCTGGTGGGGCTCGGTGAACATCGAGCTCGACGAGCACTCCTTCATGGTGAACCGCGAGCGCGCCCTGGATTACCTCAACACGCGCCAGCGCCTCTACGTGGTCGACGGCTTCGCCGGCTGGGACCCGCGTTACCGGATCAAGGTGCGCGTGATCTGCTCCCGCGCCTACCACGCCCTGTTCATGCACAACATGCTCATCCGCCCCACGCCGGAGGAGCTGGCGGACTACGGCGAGCCGGACTACACCATCTTCAACGCGGGCGAGTTCTCGGCCAACCGCTACACCACGGGCATGACGTCCAAGACCTCCGTGGCCCTGCATTTCGCCCGTCGCGAGTTCGTCATCCTCGGCACGGAGTACGCCGGCGAGATGAAGAAGGGCGTGTTCACGATCATGCACTACCTCATGCCGAAGCGCGGCGTGCTCAGCATGCACTGCTCGGCGAACGAGGGCGCGGACGGCGACGTCTCGATCTTCTTCGGCCTCTCGGGCACGGGTAAGACGACCCTCTCCGCCGACCCCCAGCGCGAGCTTATTGGCGACGACGAGCACTGCTGGAGCGAGCAGGGCGTCTTCAACATCGAGGGCGGCTGCTACGCCAAGGCCATCGACCTCTCCGCCGAAGACGAGCCGGAGATCTACAACGCCATCCGCTTCGGTGCCGTGCTGGAGAACACCCGCTACGACGAACTCTCCCGTCAGGTGGACTACGGCGACGTCTCCATCACCCAGAACACCCGCTGCTCCTACCCCATCGAGCACATCCCGAACGCCAAGCTGCCCTGCATCGGCGGCCACCCGAAGAACATCGTCATGCTCACGGCGGACGCCTTCGGCGTGCTGCCCCCGGTGGCCAAGCTCACGCCCGAGCAGGCCATGTACCACTTCATCAGCGGCTACACGGCCAAGGTGGCGGGCACGGAGATGGGTGTGACGGAGCCGGATGCCACCTTCTCGGCGTGCTTCGGCGCCCCGTTCCTGGTCTGGCACCCCACCCGCTACGCGGAGATGCTGGCGGAGAAGATCCAGCAGTTCGGCGCCGAGACCTGGCTGGTGAACACGGGCTGGACGGCGGGTGCCTACGGCGTGGGCCACCGCATGTCGATCAAGCACACCCGCGCGATCATCGACGGCATCCACTCGGGCGAGCTCTCGAGTGCGCCCACCCAGACCGATCCGGTGTTCGGCTTCGACGTGCCCACCCAGTGCGAGGGGGTGCCCGCCGAGGTGCTGATCCCGCGCAACACCTGGGCCGACGGCAACGCCTACGACGCCCAGGCCCGTCGCTTAGCGCGCCTGTTCGTCGAGAACTTCGCCCAGTTCGAGTCTGAGGCGAGCGAGGCGGTGCTCGCGGCGGGTCCCCGCATCTGATCCGCGAGGCGCCGGCTAGGAGCAATCCCCGGTCGGCGCCAGCGCTGCCCTAGCGGCGGTACTTCCCCAGCAGATCCACCAGCTCGGCGAACTTTCGCTGTTGCTCGTCCTCGTCGCCTGAGGCGATCGCCGCCGCCACGCAGGTGGAGGTGTGATCCTTGAGCACGGCGTCCTCCACCTTGCCCAGGGCGGCCTTGATCGCCTGCAGCTGCTGCAACACGTCGATGCAGTAGCGCTCCTCTTCCAGCATTCGCGTGATGCCCCGCACCTGTCCTTCGATGCGTTTCAGGCGCTTGATCGTGGCGGGTGTGCTCTCGTGCATGGGTCCTTGAGTTCCGTGTTGTACTTCGATTAGTTTATACCCCTTACGGGTATAGGGTATCAAGGAATTCGCGGGTGAACAGACGGCAATGGCTGCAGAGCGTGGCGGGGCTGACGAGCCTGGCGGCGCTGCCGGCGTGGGCCCGCAGCGGCCACGGCGCTGATCTTCGCGGTCTGCGCGCCCTGGACGGGCAGGAGTTCGACCTGCGCGTCACCTCGGCGCATCCGCGAATCGACGGCCGCCGCGGCCATGCCGTATTGGTGAACGGCCAGCTGCCCGCGCCGCTCCTGCGCTGGCGTGAAGGCGATGAGGTCACCCTGCGCGTGACCAACGCCCTCGACGAGCCCACCTCCATCCACTGGCATGGCCTTCTCTTGCCCTTCCAGATGGACGGCGTACCCGGCGTGTCTTTCCCCGGCATCGATCCCGGCGAGACGTTTACCTATCGCTTTCCGATACGCCAGGCGGGCACCTACTGGTACCACAGCCACTCGGGCCTGCAGGAGCAGCAGGGCCACTACGGCCCCATCGTCATCGAGCCGCGCGGCGGCGACGCCGTCGACTACGACCGCGAGCTGGTCATCGTCCTGTCCGACTGGAGCTTCGAACACCCCCACCGCATCTTCGCCAAGCTGAAGAAGATGAGTGACAACTACAACTTTCAGCAGCGCACGGTGGGCGACTTCATCGCCGACGCCTCGAGCCAAGGCTTCGACCGCGCCTTCGCCTCGCGCACCATGTGGGGCGCGATGCGCATGAACCCCACGGACATCGCCGACGTCACCGCCGCCACCTACACCTACCTGATCAACGGCCACTCGGCGGACGAGAACTGGACGGGCCTCTTCGCCCCCGGCGAACGCGTGCGCCTGCGCCTGATCAACGCCTCGGCGATGACCATCTTCAACGTGCGCATTCCCGGCCTGCCGCTCACGGTGGTGCAAGCCGACGGCCAGGACGTGCAACCCGTGGAGGTGGACGAACTGCAAATCGGCACGGCTGAGACCTTCGACGTGGTCGTCCAGCCGACGGAAGACATGGCCTACACGCTGATGGCCGAGACCAACGACCGCAGCGGCTTCGCCCGCGCCACGCTGGCGCCCCGAGAGGGGATGACGGCGCCCGTCCCGCAGCGGCGCCCGCGGCCCACGCTGACCATGAAAGACATGGCCATGGACCACGGTGAGATGG
>JBCBZW010000037.1 GCA_039815145.1 Pseudomonadota bacterium | reverse complement strand
GCATGCTCAGCAGTGTGGCTACACGGTGGTTCGTGAGTACTGCGGTCACGGCATCGGCACGCAGATGCATGAGCCGCCGCAGGTGCTGCACTTCGGGCGGGCAGGTGATGGCCTGGAGCTAGAGGAGGGGATGACGTTCACTATCGAGCCGATGATCAACCAGGGCAAGGCAAAGGTGAAGACGAAGAAGGATGGCTGGACGGTGGTCACGGCGGATAGAAAACTCTCGGCGCAGTGGGAGCATACCGTCGCAGTTACCTCGGATGGGGTCGAGGTGCTCACGCTCAGGCAAGAAGAAGATTGTCGGTCTGCGTGACACGGGGTCTGCGAGAGGGTGATTCCGCCATTCGGCGAAGAGAACCTGATCCTACGAGGGTGATGAGTCTCGCCCCATGACGATCATAGGTCGAGGTACTCTTAGCCGGCGAGCCGCTCGATACCTGTGGCAATTGGCCGCCTGGCGCAACTCGCCGTCCGCACACACGGACTGACCGTGCGCTATACGGTCGCGACAACAGCGGCTCATCAGCATCCGGTGGAGTTTCGTCTCTTCGCGCCTGGCTACGTGCGCAGGCGTCTGCAAGCACTCGGCTTTCAGACCAGCCACCGTCGGCTCCCCTACGACGCACGGGCGCCTCGTTGGGTACCGGATGTGTTGGGCGGCCACGACGCCTTCCTCGCCAGTCGCCCGCCGTAGGCAGCAAGCGCGCGGCGGGGGCAGGTCGTCCGCATCTGGCGATGACGCTGCCTTGGTGTCAAAGTGGATGCAGGCACAACGGGTGCTATGCGGGGTGCTGCGAGCCCCGGGCACACTGGCTGGAGTAAGAGATGAAGGTCGGAATTCGACTCAGCGTTTTGGCAGGGCTGACCCTACTGTCAGTGGGTGCACAACAGTCCGCATGGGCCTTCGGCGGTGAGGACGTGGCGAACGGTGCCCCTTGGCATCACCTGGACATGACCTTACGAGCCCTCGACGGTGACGGCGGCGACAACGACCAGGGCGTGCGCACGGAGATCGGCCGCAACGCCATTACCAACGAGCGCTTTCGGCGCGAGGAACCTATCGTGGTCTTCGCGGGGGCAGACTTCGGTCGTGCCGCCGCGATGGACGTGGCCTGGGCCGCGGACTACATCGACAGCTACCTCTACAACCCCATCTGGTGGCTCAAGGCCGACGGCAACTGGCAGAACGGACGCTCCTTCGAACGGGGCGGCCCCGAAGGGCGGATTCGCGCCGCCCTGCGCACGACAGAAGATCTGGCCCGCCTGCATCACGACGACTCGAGCAGCAACGCTTCCCTGCACGACAACTGGGAGCGCTACTTCTACGGCACGCTGATCGGGTTGCACTGGGCCATGGCCATGGATGACGTGGAGATCGCCCGCCATCTGCTCGGGGTGTCGTCCCACGCCGTGCAGGACTTCTACGCGCACTCGAACTGGCTGGACGATCCCGCGCGGCGCCACCTCACCTGGCAGGAGGTGCCCGAGGCGGAGCGCCGCCGAATGACCCTCTACACCGGTGCCTACGAGCAACCGGAAGGCCAGGCGCGCCTCCATCACGGTGCGTATTCGGCAGACTGCACCTTGGTCGATCAAGCGTGGAAGGAGCCCATCCTCGAGCCGCTCTGTTCGGGCCTGTCCCCGGTGCAGAACATGCCCATCTGCGACACCTTGAAAACCTGCGAGCGAGGGCGCCCTGTGGAGTTGACCGTCGCCGGCGTCAGTACCGCCGGCAAGGTGGCGCAGGATCCCCCCGGCATCGCCCTGGACAACACCTGGATCGCGCTTCTCGGCGGGCAGTCGCGGGGGCTTCTGGATGTTGCCGGTGCCTACACGGATGGCACACGCACGCGGTACTTCGATGAGCTGGCCACCATCGTCGGCGGCGGGGATGCAGACCCTCGCCTTGCCGGGCAGCTCTGCGTGTCCGTGCTCAACATCGGCGTTGAGTGCATGCACAAGGAGGCGGCCGATCCGTGTCGCCTCACGGACGAGCCCAACCGGGGGCAGTGTGCCGTCGACAGCGACGATCTCTTCGGCAATGCCAAGGCCGTGGCCACCCGCAGCACCACCCAATGGATGGCTCAGCTCGGCGCCTCGATGCAGGCCACGGAGGAGGGCGCAGCCTTCTGGGAGCGGGTGCGCGCCCCCGACGTGCGGCGCGTGAACGACGGGATGGATCAGCGCCGTCGCCTGCGCACGCGCCCCTTCGAGGATCCCAACCAGGCGGCGTTCCAGTTTCTCTCCGCCGGCCCGTACCCGGTCGCCGTGCCCGGCAGTTACGCCAGCACCTCACATGGCCATTATCTGCGCGTGCATATGTTGACGGCGAACGCTGCAGACGCCGGCACCGATGCGGACATCGTGGCGCGGGTGCGCACCACCGCGGGGCCCATGAGTGAGCATGTGCTCGACATGCTGCCGCGCGATGACAAAGAGACGCGCACCCAGAATCCTCTGCTGGTGCACGATGACTTCCAGGCGGGCGATGCGGCGGTGTACGTGCTCGGTCCCTTCAGCGATCCGCCGGCCCATCTGGAGATCTTCAATCGCGCAGCCGACAGCACGGATGTGGCCGAGGCGGCGTGGGAAGACCTGGGCGCGTCGTTCAGTGCAGCCCTGACCGGCATTCGCCGCGCCCTGATCTCGCCGATCGCTGGCAACCCGGACTGGGTGGGCGATCAGGTGCAGGTGCACACGCCCGAAGCGCTACGCAGCCTTGCCGGCAAGACCACTGCGCTCGTGGTAGATGGCGGCGACGATGGCAAGTTTCGGGTCACCCTCGAGGTGGAAGACCGCACGGAGGAGTTGGACCCCAAGTCGAAGTCGCAGCGCACGACGCGTTGGCTGTTCCGAGTGGTGAGCCTCGAGACCTTGCGCGAGGCGGAGATGGATCGACTCACCACGTCCGACGATCCCTTCTTCTTCCTCTCCTTCGCCCCGATCACCGATCGCGCGTCGCGCCTGGAGGGGTACTGGGGCGGGCCCTTCGAAGATCAGGACACGGGCAGCGTGGTGCGCCTCACCAAGAACAACGAGCGCAAGGTCACCATCGTGGAGAGCGGTGCCGTGGCCATCGCCCTGCGCGTCTACGAGAGCGATTCGGAGAACGAGCAGGATCGCCGGGAGTTGTGGCAAACGTTCCTGACGGGCCTCGATGAGCACACGCGGCGGGAATCGCCGCAGCTATTGGATACGCTAGCGGCAGCGATCGGCCCCGAGTGGTCCCTGGGAAGTATCTCCGCTTACGCCTTCTACCGCGGCGAGCGCCCGATGGCGGGCGAGGTGTTGGCACCCACCTCGGGCGGTTGGCTTGCGGACGATGAGTCCCTCGCCTTCCCGCTGGATACGAGCCGCCTGAAGCCCCTACCGGTGGCCGACGTGGCGATCGAGGAGTTGCCCTACGGGCTGGTGCTTCGGCCCCCGCCCGAGGATGACAGTGAGGCGAAGGAAGGGCGCTAGGCGATCAGCGCTGCACGCCCCTACGTCGCTCCAAGCGATGCCATCAGCGCCAACGGGCGATCGTCAGGGTCGTTGAAGAACGCCATCCACTCCTCCGTCCCGTCCTCATGCCGGTGCACCATGTGCGGCGCGTTGACGAACACGACGCCCGCCTCGCAGAGCGTCGCGTGGGCCGCGGTGATATCGGGCACCCGCAGGTAAAGCAGGGACTCGTCGCCAGGCCCCTCCTCGGATTCCATCAGCATCAGGCGCGTGCCGCCGCAGGCAAAGAAGGCGAGCTTGCCGTAGGTGAACAGGTGGTCGAGGCCCACGACGTCTCGGTACCAGGCCTCGGCCTGCTCGACGTCACTCACCGTGCGCGAGACCTGGCCGATGCCGAGATAGCCGTCGAACGCGTCCATGTTGCTCTCCTGCTTTGCGGCGTTGCTCACGCGAGGGACGCCGACCCAATGCTTGAGTTCGCCGCGGCCACCCAGCTGCAGCTTGGCCACGATGTTGGCGACGTGGAACTTCACACCGTCGAGGCTGATGCCGCAGCAGGCCGCGATCTGCGGGTTGGTCAAGCCGTGGCGCACGAGGTGCAGGGTGCGCCACTCGGCGGGCGTCAACACGTCGTCGTAGGCCGGGCGGCCGCGTCGTCTGCTCATGGCACGAACTTAGCGGGCGAGGGGCGGAATTACACTCCCCCTGGCGTGGCTGCTGAGCCGCTCAGGCGTGCTCAACTTCCAGGCCGATCGTCTCCGTAAGCTGGGAGAATTTCCTGCACAGCAGCTCAATCCGCCTCGGCTCTTCGCCGGAGAAGGTGAGCTGCATCCGCAGCGACTCGCGCTCGTCGACGCACTCGACCACCGTCGGCACCATGTAGACGGTCGCCACCAGCCGCACCACGCAGTGGGCAGGCGACGCGCATGGCGAGTCGTCTTGTTCGACGGCCGCGCGTTCCATCAACACGCCCCGACCGCCGCTCGTAGGCCTTGGCGTGTGGGAAGGGAATGTGCTCGCATGCTGAAGCCATGGGTTGCACCGAAAGAGCGGGCAGTGTATTCGCATTGGCGCGAAATACGTTCTTCGCTAAATCGCTTTAGATCATTTAGTTGATGTGATTTACTCAAGTTATCCTAAAATATTGAATAAAATACACGCTCATGCAGCTCGATAGCTTAGACCGCAAGATCCTGCGCCTTCTGCAGTCCGAAGCCGACATCAAGGCGGCCACGATCGCGGAGCGCGTCGGTGCCTCTCAGGCCACCTGCTGGCGCCGCATGCAGCGCTTTCGCGAGAGTGGACTGATCCCCGAGCAGTTCGTGGCCTTGGATCGCAAGCAGGCTGGCTTTCGGGCCATGGTCTTTGCCCAGGTGAAATTGAGCACGCAGGGACGCGCCAACGTGGCCGCGTTCTCGGACGCGGTTCGCAGCTTCCCTGAGGTACTCGAGTGCTATGTGCTGATGGGCAACGTGGATTTTCTGCTGCGCATCGTGGCGGTGGACGTGGAGGCGTACGAGCGATTCTTCTTCGAGAAACTGTCCAAGGTGCCCGGCGTGCAGGAGATAACCTCGACCATGGCGTTGTCGGAGATCAAACGCACGACGGCGCTGCCCATCTGAAGGCTTCAGGCCAGGCGCGTTATAGAGTAGCGGTTGCTTAGAGGCGCCATCGAGCCGACCGTTTTCAACACCCTCCAGCTGTCGACCACGCGACATATCGGCCGAGCGCTATCGGCTGATATCCGTAGATCTACCTACGCGCCGCATAAGTACCCTGGTGAATCCAAAAGCATGTTGTCAGATGTGATCGGATCCTGACCCGCGGTGGTGTGGACTATCCCTATTGAAGCCCTCTCAGTCGAGGCAGACGCTAACACCATGTCTCAAAGCCAACGACGGGGCTGTGCCATGCGCATCGTTTTCGTTCACCCGAACTACCATTCCGGCGGCGCCGAGATCGCCGGCAACTGGCCACCGGCCTGGGTCGCTTACCTCGCAGGCGCCTTGAAGGGCGCGGGCTTCGATGACGTGCACTTCATCGACGCCATGACCAACGACCTCACGGAGGAGCAACTCCGCGAGCAGCTGGAGCAGCTGCAACCGGATCTGGTAGGTACTACGGCGATCACGCCCGCCATCTACGCGGCGGAGCAGGTGTTGGCCGTGGCGCGGGATGTGGCGCCGACAGCCCTGCGCGTCCTCGGCGGCGTGCACGCCACTTTCATGTACAAGCAGGTGCTCAGCGAGTGCGACGACGTCGATGTGATCGTGCGCGGGGAAGGCGAGGAGATCATCGTCAACCTCGTGGAAGCCTTGCATCGCGGTGAGTTCTTCGAACGTCGCCAGGAGATCCAGGGTCTCGCGTTCCGCGATGGCGAGCAGATCATCGCGACGCCGGCCGCGCCCACGGTCAAGAACGTGGACGCCATCGATCCCGATTGGTCGCTCCTCGAGTGGGAGAAGTACATCTACGTGCCCCTCGGAGTGCGCGTGGCCATTCCGAACATGGCGCGAGGCTGTCCCTTCACTTGCTCCTTCTGCTCCCAGTGGAAGTTCTGGCGCGACTACCGCGTACGCGATCCCATCAAGGTGGTGGACGAGATCGAGCGCCTCGTTGAAGAGCACGACGTGGGTTTCTTCATCCTCGCCGACGAGGAGCCCACCATCAATCGCAAGAAGTTCATCGCCTTCTGCGAGGAGCTCATCGCGCGCGGACTCCCCGACAAGATCAAGTGGGGTATCAACACGCGGGTTACGGACATCCTGCGCGATGAGAAGCTGCTTCCCCTCTACCGCAAGGCAGGCCTGGTGCACGTGTCCCTGGGCACGGAGGCGGCGGCGCAGATCAAGCTCGATCTCTTCAACAAGGAGACCCGCGTCGCCGACAACAAGCGCGCGATCAAGCTGCTGCGCGACGCGGACATCTTCGTCGAGGCGCAGTTCATCGTGGGCCTCGATAACGAAACCCCGGAAACCCTCGAGCAGACCTACCAGATGGCGTGGGACTGGCAGCCGGATCTCGCCAACTGGTCCATGTACACGCCGTGGCCCTTCACGCCGCTCTACCAGGATCTGGGCGACAAGGTGGAGGTGTTCGATTTCTCCAAGTACAACTTCGTGACGCCGATCATGAAGCCCCAGGCCATGGAGCGGGAGGAGTTGCTCGATCTCACGATGCGCAACTACCGGCGCTTCTACATGCGCAAGGCGCTGTTCCACTACCCCTGGCGGGGCACCGGCTTCCGGCGAAGGTATTTGTTGGGTTGCTTGAAGGCCTTTCTGAAGGCGGGTTTCCAGCGCACCTTCTATGACCTCGGCAAGGTGGGCTACTGGGGGCCGCAGTCCAAGAAGAATGTGGACTTCCACTTCGACCGCTCCAAGCGCATCTCCCGTGCCCAGATGGAGGATTGGGAGGGCAGCGCCGACCGCGCCGCACGCCTGCGCGCGCGACGTGAGTCCCGCCAGAAGGGCACGCCGGTCCCGACGGAAACCGCCATCCCGGTGGAGTCCATCAAGGTGTGCGGCGGGGGCGAGGAGCAGCTCGTAGAGGACAACGAGGAGTAGGGCCATGGTGGCGACGCCGCACCCTGGCGCGTCCGACAGCAGCAAGATCGGGCCCAACGCGATCTTGCAGTACCTCCCCGTCCTGGCCGACCAGCTCGGCGACGTGCGCATGCGCGCGTTGCTGAACGCCGCACGCCTGGCCGAGATGCCCGACGGCTCGTCGATGATCGACGAGGCAGAGGTTCGTCGGTTGCATCAAACCGTACGCTGCGCTCTCCCCCAGTCCGCGCCCGCCCTGGCGGCGCGGGCTGGCGCAGCGACCGCGCAGTACATCGTGCGCCACCGCATCCCCGCCTTGGTCAAACCGTTGCTCAGGTGGCTGCCAGCGCGTTTGGCGGAACGTTTTCTGGCCAAGGCGATTCGCCAGCACGCCTGGACCTTCGTCGGCTCGGGGGAGTTTCGCGTGGCGAGCACCTCGCCCCTCGTGTTCGAGATCACCCACAACCCGTTGGTGCGTGGGGAGGAGGCGACGCACACCGTTTGCGATTGGCATGCGGCCGTGTTCAGCGAGTTGTTCACGACCCTGCTCGGACGGCGCTACATGGCTTGCGAGACCCATTGCGAGGCCTTCGGTGCCAGCGTGTGCCGCTTCGAGGTTGAGGCGAGCGCCTGAGCCGCGCTGGATTGTCCGGTTGGGGGATCGAGGGCCGACCGATCTCTCCGGTGCTACACCGCACCATCCGCAACGGCGCGAGGGGAGAGTGTCCTCGCCACCGCGGGAGTCTTTGGGCGCGCTACACTGCGGCAGCGCTTTAGCTTCTGTTGGGACCTTCCCGTGTCGATCTACCACTTCCCCCGAGCACCGCTGCTCCTGCTTCTTCTCGTATCCGCTCCCACGGCGAGTGCAACGGACTCGGATGGTGACACCATCCCCGACGGCCTCGACAACTGCGTCCTCGCGGCCAACCCGACCCAGCTGGACGCCGACGCCGACGCCATCGGCACCGCCTGCGACACGGACCTCAACAACGACTGCGGTGTAAACCGCGACGACTTCCTCCTCTTCCGTGATGCTTTCCAAAGCGATACCCCCGAGGCGGACTTCGACGGCAACGGCATCGTCAACGTGGCGGACCTGCGCATCCTCCAGTCCTACGTGGGCCAGGCGCCGGGCCCGACCGCGTTGATCAGTCCTTGCGCCGTCATCGAGGCGCTCCCCGCCACCGCCACGGCCAGCTCTGAATTCCAACCGGCCAGCTTTGCGGTGGACGACGATCCCGCCACGCGCTGGGAGTCGGTACACGGCATCGAGCCCGTCACCCTGACCCTCGACTTGGGGCGCAGCTACCCCCTCGATCGGCTGGAGGTGCATTGGGAGGCGGCGAACGCGGAGACGTACCGCATCGACGGTTCCAACGATGGCGCGGGCTGGACGCTGCTGGCCTCCCTGAGCGGCGGCCAGTTCGGTGATCGAACGGACCTCATCGACGTGGAAGGGGGCTGGCGCTACGTGCGACTCACGGGCGAGCGGCGCAGCCCGGGCAACGTCTACGGCTTCTCCATCTGGGAGTTCGATGTGTTCGGCGACGCCAACGGCGCCTTCGATGCGATCGTCGACCGGGACGGTGACGGTGTCATCGACTCCCAGGACGAGTGCCCCGATACGCCCCCGGGCGATGAGGTGGATGCCCTCGGCTGCACCTTCCCGCCGCGCCAGGAGGTGGGCGAGCGCAACGGCTGGCTGGCCGGCGGCCCGGACTCAGCGCGCCCTGACTTCACCCTCTACGTCTACGATCGCGATCTCGGCGAGATGGGCGGCCAGTGCAACCGCGCCTGTGCGGACGCGTGGCCGCCCCTGCTGGTGGACGACGGTCGCGCTTCGGGGGTGCCTCGCCTGAGCCGCGTTCAGCGCGAGGACGGCACCTGGCAGGCCGCCTACCAGGATCGCCCCCTGTACTTCTTCGCCAACGACGCCACCCCCGACGATGCCCTGGGCGATGGCCTGCAGGGTTTGTGGTCACGCGTGCCCTTCGATCCTAGCCCGGTCCCGCTCTTCGACGAGAACACGCCCCTCGAGCCTGAGCTGCAGGAGCGCACGGCGACGGAACTCATCACGCGCCTGGCCGATCGCGCCCGCGACCGCCATGCCCGCGAGGACGAGTTCCAGGCCTACGATCACTACCTCTCGTTCTATTGGGAAGATCGCACGGTCGAGATCGAGATCATCGATACCGTGGCTGAGGGCGGCGACACCATCACCTTCAACGTGACCAGCCAGTGGCAGCTCGATCCGGTCACCGCCGAGCTGCGCTTCTTCTACCGCGGCATCACCACGGTGGCCGAGTACTACGACAACGGCGTGATGACGCCCATCGATACCACCCACTACACGCGCAGCATCAGCTACAACCCGAAGATGGGGCGGCCCCTGCAGGTGGGCGATCGCATGGAGTTCGAGCTCAGCCAGTTCCTCTTCGCGCCACCTAACGGGCGATCTAACTACTACGGTACCGCCTTCCTCTACATCGTGGGCGAGGGTATCGTGCCCTGGGAGGCGAGGGGCGTGTTCGGCGACGGCAACACGGAGCGCGAGGACTCCTACCCCATCGCGAGCACAGGGCTCACCGGCGGCGGCACCACCCTGACCTACATGTACTCCGGCGAGCCCCGGCGCCATTACCAGCAGATGCCTACCAACCTCGCCCCGCTCAACGGTCAGGTGTTCGTTCGCGGCCGTCGCGTCCACCACACGGACTTCGGCGACGGCAGCCACGACGAGTCCCCTGACAACCCCGTCTTCTCGGCACTCAGTGGCCTCTTAGGCAACCACTACATCAACCGCTCTTGCGTGAGTTGCCACGCCTTGAACGGCCGCGCCCTGCCGCCGTCGCCAGGGCATGCGCTCGATCAGTACGTCGTGCACGTAGGCGATGCGGCGGGCAATCCTGATCCCGCTTACGGTGCCGTGCTGCAGCCGCAGTCTGTGCTGGGGGTCAGCGAGGGCAATGCCGTGCTGAGTGCGTGGATCGAGGCGGACGGCTTGCGCACGCCGGTCTACGCCTTCACGCCGAGCACGCCTGAGGCCTACTCCGCGCGCATCGCCCCGGCCCTGATCGGCGCAGGCCTGCTCGAGGCCATCACCGAGGCTGACATCGAGGCCCTGGCGGATCCGGACGACGCGGACGGCGACGACATCTCCGGGCGCCTCCAGGTGGTGATCGACCCGCAGACGGACGACTTTCGCATCGGCCGCTTCGGCTGGAAGGCGGGCCAGGCCAAGGTGCTGCACCAGGTGGCCGCCGCGTTGAACACGGATCTCGGCGTCATGACCTCCGTGCGACCTTTCCCCGACTGCGGCAGCGAACAGGACGATTGCGGCACGGGCGGCGCCGAGCTCGCTGACGAGCACCTGGAGGACCTGAGCGCATACGTCGCCCTGCTCGGTATCCGGGCTCGGCGAGATCTCGACGACCCCACGGTCCTCGAGGGTGAGCAGCTGTTCGATACGATAGGTTGCACGGGTTGCCATGTCGCCACCTTTCAGACCTCGCCCTTCCACCCCCATGCGGAACTGCGCGCGCAGACCATCCACCCCTACACGGATCTGCTGCTCCACGATATGGGCGCGGGGCTCGCCTCCTCCCTGGGCGAAGGTGAGGCGAGCGGCGCCGAATGGCGAACGGCGCCCCTATGGGGCATCGGGCTGACGGGCGATGTGTCGGGGGCGGAGGCTTACCTCCACGACGGGCGGGCCCGCTCCCTGGACGAGGCGATTCGCTGGCACGGCGGCGAGGGTGCGTCCTCGCGCGACGCGTACCTCGCCCTCGACGAGGATCAGCGGCAAGCGCTAATCGCGTTTCTTGGCTCCCTGTAAGTCCTGGGTGCCGGATTCGAGGGAGCGCCTCGGGATGAGGTGCGCTAATTCCGGGGGAAACGAGCGATTCTGGGTGTTAGCGGTCGGCATTTAGGGCGCGTAAACTGGCATCGAGTAGGCCCATCGGCGAGATCAAACCGTGGCAAGTAAATTCGAACAAATTCAGAGCGATATAGCTTCCCTCACCAGGGAGGAGCGGCTCGAACTGCTCAGGTCGTTGATGTCGGAACTTGATGGGCCATCGGTTCCCGGGGCGGAAGAGCGCTGGGCGGAGGAAGCGCAGCGTCGGCTCAAGGAAATCGAGGAAGGCCGAGTCAAGCCTGTCCCAGGCGAATTGGTGTTCGAGCGCATCAGGAAGCAACTCGGTTGAACTCAATCGAGTTCCACCCGGAAGCTGAGACAGAATTCGCCGAAGCCACGCTGCGCTACCAATCGAAGGTGCCAGGACTCGGAGTGGAGTTCGAGGCTGAGGTTCGCCGGGCGGTCGGCCTGCTCCAGCAGTTTCCGGAGTTGGGTGCGCGAGTGGCCGGGCAGATCCGGCATTTAACACTCCGGCGGTTCAAACACTCGGTGATCTACGTTGCGCAGCCGGAGAGCCTGCTGATCCTAGCTATCGCACATGGTAGCCGAGATCAGCAGTACTGGCTGTCGCGTGCTGGCCGCTAGCAAGCTGGGCAAGGGTTGCAGACAGTGTGGCTGGAGCCGAAGGGCGCGGCTGATGCCTAGGGCAGTGGTGCGTGAGTGGGATGACCCAGCAGCTGACGCTGTAATGCGGCTCACCCGTTCTGGTGTGCGGCATGCCCGCGGAAAACGGCGCGGTAATCGGCTCAGAATGTCCAGCTCGTTTGGAAGTAGCCGTAAGCGGTGTCAGTACCCTGCCCACCGACTGCCTCTTCCTGGAACCGCCCGTTGAACAGGTAGGCGATCCCCGCCTCCAGGCGTACCGTGCTCTGGCGCAAGTTCCAACGTATCCGTGTTTCGACTTGCTGGCCCAGGTGGCGACCGGATGCGCCGCTCGCATCGGTGATGCTGGCGGCGGTCCAGGTGTCCCGGCGACTCGCGAGCCGCAACGCCCGGGTGGCGACGAGCCACTGAAGGTCGCTGCCGGGTTTGAGCTCGAGCCGCAACTCAGGCGATGCGATGTTGCTGCGGGCGATGGCGCCGTAAATGCCAGTTGGCCCGTACTCGAAGCGGCGTGCACCGAATAGGGTGTCGAAGCGCTGGTTATCGGTGTCGTCCGGGTCACGATCACCGCTCGCGAAATCGAAGGCGAACCGCACTCGGGGAGTCCAGGGAGCGCGGAACGTGTAGCCCACCGAGAGGTGCTGGAACCACGCCTGGTGATCCAGGGAAGGGCCCGTCGCGTCGAGGCGTGAGTTGCCGAATTGGTAGGCGGTCTCGATCTCTATATCGAGCTCGCCGGTGGCGGCCGGGCGTCTCAGGCGCACGCCAGGGGTGATGAGCGAGCGGTGACGTGTTCCAGGGGCGTCTTCCTCTAGACCGTAGACGTAGCCCTCCACCTGTAAGGCACCGATCCTGAGCTTGCGCTCGTAGAACCCGCCGAAGAACTGCACGTCGAGGTCTTGATCGTCGAGCTCGATGACGTTGTCGATGGTCGATGCCAGATCATCTGGGCGTCGCCGAACCGGCGTCGTCCAAAACACGTGCGCCGATGAACGCGTATCCGAGGCGACCCATCGCCAGGACGCGCCGGTAAAGGCGTTGATGGTGTTGCGGAAGTTGTTGCGGGCCACGAGGCGGCGGCTGCCCAGGTCGATGGTCTGGCGACCCAAGCGCAGCTGATGACGGGGAAGGTCATTGCCGTTGGTGCCGAAGCGAAACTCCGCAAAGAGCTGAAGGACGTCTAAGGCATTGACGTTCGAAACACTCAGGGCGGAACCCACACCACCTCCGTAGTGCCGCCCATCCATCGCCTCAACCGTGAAGGCGACCGGTGCTGTCTCTATATCGACTCGCAACCTGGTGCGGGAAAACCCGAGATGATCCGAGTCGGTGAGGCGGTCCTGAGCGCGGAACTGACCATCGATTCCTTCCCAGCGAGTGCGCACATCGCCGCTGAGTCGCAGCCGGCTGTCCTGCCTGAGGACGTCTTGAAGTCGCCAGGGTGCAGGCTCGGAGGGAGCGGTGTCAGCAGCACTAGCGAGTTGGCAGGGCAGGGAGCAGGTCAGGGCAACGGCGGCGGCTAGCGCGGGGCGCGCTGGACGTCGCGTGCTGTCTCTGCGTTGCTTCATTCGCTGTGCTGCTCATAGCCGGTTGGTTTCCCCCGCGCGCCTGCGAGTCTATGGGTTTTGCGCCAGCCGAGAGAAGATCGTGGCGTAGCGAATGATAGGGCGACGCTCCACCGACACGAGCTCGAAGCCCCGCGCCACCAGGCCCGCCTCCACCTCCGGCATGTGCAACGCGCCCCAGGGCACGACGATGTGGGCGTAGTCGGCCAACGCGCCGTCCAGGGTTTGCAGCAGCTTCTCATTGCGCAGGGTGAGGATGTCGTGCTCCAGGGTGGTCGGCGGCGGCTCGGAGAAGAGCGCCAGCCAGTCGTCCATGGTGCGTGTTTGCAGGGTCTCACCCAGCTTGCCGAGGTAGGCGATGGTGGTGGGCGAGAACTCTCGCGCATCCACATCGGCGTGGCGGATGTGGGGCCACTGGCTGTCGCTCGGGGCGTCCGGCGCGTCGTCGATGACATCCACATCGTCCGGCGCTAGCAAATCTTCATCCCGCAGTGCCTGTGGGGCCGGTGTAGGACGGCGCGCGTCGAGCACTTCCTGGATCGCGGGTTGTTGGGTGAGGCCAATCGACTGGGCCAGCCCCTGGTAGGACAGGCCGCCGGTCAATACGGCGTCTTCGTCCGTTACGCCTTCCGTGAGCACGACCGTGCCCTGATTGGCGAGGTCCGAGAACAGGTCCTCGTACGTGTCGTGCTCGCCGAAGTGCACCATGCCGATCAGGTCGACGGAGATGTTCCCATCGTCCGCCTCGAAGCGGCGTTGCTCCACCATCATCGCGTCCTGCGAGAAGCTGACGTAGCCGGCGGTGGCCTGAGCGATACCGCCGAGGATTGCCGACGGCACGGCAAGCACGACGAGGGCCACGCTGGCGACCGTCGCCAGCACCGTCAAGCCGGCGCCGCGCCAGAAGCTGGCACGCTTGTGGCCAAGGTCTTCAGGTCCTAACCACCATCGACCGCCGCTGCGACGGTGAACGAAAGCGATGAGCCCCGCCGCGAGCAACACCTGTACCAGCGCCAGGGACTTCATCATGACGCTCGGCGTCATCAACAAGGCCATCGGTGGGGCCCCGAGCGTTGCCCAAGCGGTGAAGGTGCCCGTGACGACGGCCAGGATGGCGGGCACCCGCGGCGTGATGATCCACGCGATCAACAGCAGCTGGCACGCGATCGTGGCGATCAGCGCCAGCGAGTTTCGCGTGCTGGCGAAGGTGCTGCACTGGTCGGCGCACGCGGCGAGCTCATGGGCGGCGGAGAAGGCCGCGTCGAGGGCGAAGAGCCACACGGTGAGGTTGATGAGCGAAGTCACAGGGGGGTGGGTGCGCAGTGGTGGGAGGAGACATCTACGCTACACCAGACTCGTGTGCCCTGCACTGCGGACCGCGCGGCGGTAGCGCCTGGCAGGCGATCGGTGCTTATGTCGCGTTGGTTGGGTATGTGAGGTGAGCAGGGGTGTTCGGTTACACTCGAAGAAAACGCTGGCGCCTTCGCCTCCGGGCCAGCATCCTGCCACGAGCAAGTGGCCGTCTGGCAGACAGGGGAACCCGAGTGCGTAGCGTAATGGCCTGCGGTCTTGTCATCGTCGTGTTGGCGAATCCGGCGCTTGCGGACGAATGCGAGGTGGACACCGAGAGTGCGCTCACTGCGTTGAAGGTCACCGAATCGAGCGATTCCGACGCCGACGCCACCACCACTCCGGTGACGCGCGAATACACGTGGACGGAGCTTCGGGAGGCGATTCCAGGTCTGCGCCGCTACGAGTTGGACTACGGGGCAAACGAGGATGATGAGGGATGCTCGCAACCCGTCTTCATGTTGTGCGCGCGGGTGTCGGTAACGGGGAGCCGCATCAAGCGGCGGCAGTGCCAGCCCTTGCAGGATTACCTGGACTGGGTCGTGTCGGGCCGCGCGAGCCGTGAGCAACGTCAAGTAGCGATTGATATTCTTAGTAGACCTACGGTTGCGCCGCCTCCGAGTACTATCTCAATCAGCGGTGTTCCTTGAAGAACATGGTGCCCCCACGGGCCTCGCTCTGAGGCGCAACAGGAGCCGCCGATGGGCGTCCAGCATATTCCCTTGCTGCAAACACCAGACGCATTGATCGGCCACGCGGTGACGGCTAGCGGCCTCGCCCCCGAGGACGCCCAACGCCACCTGCAGGCACTCGACCGCGATGCCCTCGAAGCGCTCTGCGATGGGTTCGCGCGCAGTCCGCTGCGTTTCAGTTTCTTCGGTCGCAAGCGCGTAGAGCAAGCGGTCATCGACGCCATCGCCAAGCAAGCGCTGCTGCGCCATCACCAGGCGCAGACCCCTTCGCTGGCGACGACGGTACTGGCACCGACGATCGCCATCGTGGCGCCCTTTCGTAGCGGCACCACGCTGCTGCAACGCCTGCTGGCGCAGGACCCCGCCAATCGCTACACCCGCTCCTGGGAAGTGTTTCAGCCGCCGCCGCGCGATCCGATCCTGCAGGGTGATGGACGTTACTTCGTCGAAGACGCGCGCGTCGCCACCACGCGGCGCTTCGTGGAGGGCCTGCACGGGCGCCACCCGCGCCTCGCCGACCTGCACCCGACGGATCCGATGACCGCAGAGGAGTGCTTCGGCCTCCTCGAGACCAGCATGAAATCGCACAGCTTCCTGCTGCACGGGGCGGTGGAGGGCTACCTTCCCTGGCTCGACGCGCTGGGGGCTGAACGCTGGCAGGAGGCGTACGCGGACTACGCGGATCAGCTGCGCCTGCTGCAGTGGTGGTGCCCGGGCGATCGATGGGTGCTCAAGAGTCCCTTCCACCTGTGGCAGCTGGGCGCGTTCGTGCGCGCTGTGCAACCCCGGGTGGTGGTGCAGATCCATCGTCCCGCGGCGCTCTGCGTGGTGTCCTTCTGCGAGTTGATGCAAGCCACCTTCGAGTCCTTAGGCGCGCCGGTGGACCCGCATTGGATCGGGAGAACGGGGCGCGAGGCCATGCGTCGTGCGCTCGCGCGCAACGCGGCTGATCGCGAGGGGCTGGCGCCTGGGTGCTTCCTCGACGTGGACTATCGCGAGTTGGTGCTGGATCCGATCAACGTCGTGCGTCGGGTCTATCGCCAGGCCGAGTTCAGCCTCGATGAGGCGATCGCCGCGCGGATGCAGCAGTGGTTACGGGAGGGCGAGACCCAACCGCGTCGCGGCCACCGTGCAGCGCCGGCGGACTTCGGGTTGAGCGCGGCCGAGTTGGAAGAGGACTTCCGTTGCTACCGGCAGTTCGCCGCCACCTGATCGCTGCTCAGGGCTTGTCCGCGCCCGGTGTCATCGCCTCGTAGCGCTTGGCGAATTCTTCCGCGCTGTTGTAGTAGAGCTCGCCATCTTTGTTCTGCACGATCCAGGCCCCCGCGGGCACCTCCGCCTCCATCTCCAGCCGGCCATCGATTTCGGTGGTGATGTGGGTGGGCTCGCGCACTTGCATCGCCCGAACGGGGGTGACCTTGATGTAGTGGTGCGGCGTGTCGGGCAGGGGTTTATGGGTGGTGAAGAAAACCTGTAGGTCCACGCCGTACTCGGGGGACTCGGAGGTGATCACCATGTGCGGGCCGTCGAATTCCTGCACGCCCCAGGACAGCTCGTAGCGGCGCGGTTCCCACCGCAACTGAGCCTCCTTCGGCCTCGCCTTGGCCACGTAGTAGTCGCTGTTCGAGTCGTCCAACTGTCGAACGGTGTTCATCGGTGTCAGTGAGTTGCTCAGGAGAAGTTCAGCCTATCACGTGCCGACTCATCAGCGGCCGCGTGCGGCCGACGCACCGCCAGTGGCGGTTTCACCCTGATAGGGCGGCGCTGTCGACGACGTGCACCTCGACGTTGCCTGCCTCCCTGGCGAGCCTCACCATCTGCGCCGTGCCGCCCTCGCCGCCTTCCTGCTGGTTCCACAGCACCAACATGCCCGTGCGCGCCGTACGCCACGCGAGGGCCATGCTCATCACCCAGCGATTGCCTCGCGCCCACGGATCGGTGCCGGACTGGGCCAGCCAGCGGGGCAACCCCGGGCGATCGCTCAGTACGCGTATCGAGCGCTTGCCGCGGTCGGCGAGCTGGATGAAGCGGGTGCGCCAATCGTCGAGTTCTCCGAACACTTCGCCGGCGTAGGCATTCGGTGGCATGGGCAAGCACAGGGTGGTGCGGATGCCGAGCGAATCGCAGATCTCGTGGGCGAGGATGTCGGCCCCCGGCGCGCCGGATGCGAGCACGTGGATCTCATGGGTGCCCTGCAGGCGCTCCTGCAGCGCCGTCAGCTCGGCTTTGAGCAGCGCCTTGGCCTGCGCTTCGGCGCTCGCTGGGAACCGCGGGGGTGCGCCCGGGGCATCGATGGTGTGTCCGCCCATGACCAGCAGGTAGGTGTCCTCGCCCGTGGTGGCGTGCGCCCCGGGGTTCGGTGTCTGGGCAGCGTCGACGGTCGCAATGATTTGGCCGGCGAGCTCGGCGTTCACGCCGAGGCGTCGGAACAGATCGAGCTGCCCTCTGGCGGCGCCCCAGGCGAAGGGGTGATCGGCGGGAATCGCATCCTCGTAGGCCTGCACCACGCGTTGGGGGCGCTCGCCGACGAGGAACTGCACGTCCGCCTTGCTGATCTGTGGCCAGGGCGCGGGCGTGGTGCCGTTGGCGAGGTCTGCCTCGATCGCGGCCGGCACGAGCTGCTCCAGGGCGGCGACCTCGCGCGCGAGCTTGCGCTTGTAGGCGTCTGCCTCATCGTCGGTGTCGAAGGCATCGAACCACGTCGGCGCGTGTTGCAGCTCGCCGAGCACACGCCCCATCTGCAGCGCCGTGAGACCGGGGTAGAAGGCGTTCAGATCTCGTAGGTAGGCGCGCCGGTATCCCTCGTAGGCGCCGATGAGTTCCCGGTTCATGGCCACCGCGCGACTGCGCTCCGGACTGTCTTGTGCCTCCACCCGCTGGCGCCAGCGCGTCTTCAGGTTGCGCGCGCGCAGCGCTTCGGCCTCAGCGCGCAGGCCCTTGCTCAAGTCCGCCTGAGCGAGGATCCTGTCGATGGCTTGATCTGAGTGGAGCAGGGTGTCGGGCTGCTGGTCCTGACGGAACAGGCGTTCGTAGATGTTGGCGAGGGCCAGGTTCGCGTCGATGTCGCTGGGGTCGTTAGCCAGGATGCGCGAGTAGTTGTCGCGGGCACCTTCCCAATCCTCGAGCGCCCACCGCGCCTCAGCGACCAGCTTCAGTCCCGACCACTGAAAGCGCATGCCGTGCACCTCATCGGCGAGCAGCGCCAGCCAGCCCACGGCCTTGGCGGCCTTGGCTCTGGCCACTTCCTCCGCGAAATCGGCCGGCGCACCGGTCACCTGGCTGGGGTCGGCTTCGGTGAGGCCCTCCATCATCGCGAAGACCGGGCTGTCGGTGTCGCGGTCGCTGGTCATGGCGGCGCGAAGCACCTGGGTCAGGCTTTCCACGCTGGCGCCCGCGTCAGCGGGGTCGTAGGCCTGGTATCGATCCGTGCGCAGGTCGAAGGGGGTGTCGTCGGCGAAACCGCGCCCGCGGATCATCACCGTGCGCTTCTTGCGCAAGGCGTGGCGAATGCCGAGCTCGTAGAACACGTTGGCGTTGTGCACCGTGATGTCGGCGATTACCAGATCCGCTTCGAGGATCAGCTTGAACATGTCCTCGCGGATGTTGCCGGGTTCGACGATTCGCCCCGTGGTGCCGCCCGCCAGCCCCGCGGCGTCCAGGGCCGGTTGGATCAGCGCGTCGTGGACGTGCTCGAAGTTGATCTCCTTGCCCTTGCGGTCCCGCTTCACGTCAAAGGGGCGGATGACGAATGCCCGTGCCATTGGAGTTCCTTCGCCGGCTGCGTATCGAGAGCTCTACTGTACTCCCAAAGCCCCGTCCTCGATCGCCCTGCTCGATGAACGAGGCGATGTGTTCGCCTAGCTCGCTCGTGCGACCGAACCGGCCGCCGCGCGTCTTGCCGCCGCGCTGTAACAGAAATGCAACGGCAAACCGGTCTAATCCCGGCCGACCCTGACCCCGGACCTACGGAGAGACTCGATCGTGAGAGCACCCCTCGCCTTTCTGGCTTGCGCCGCCCTGCTGGGCGTTCACCTGAGCCTCAGCGCCGTCGCGCAGCAGACCCAGCGAGTCGCCGCCTTCGACAATGCCACCGTACAGCCTGCGGGGGTGCGCCCGGGTGATGCGGGAAGACGGTTCTTCAACATCGAGGGCAGCGCTAACGGCGACTTCGCCAGCTTCGCGGTCGCGGACTTCGATCTCGGTGTGATCACCAGCAAGGTCATCGACGTCACGGAGCTAACGTTGCTGATCACTCAGAGCAACGCAGGCTTCACCACCGACGGCGCGTACGCGGTGTACCGCACGGACGAGACCGGTGTCAGCATCCAGGAATCGGATTCTCCCCTCACCTATCAAGGCGGTGACGGGATTGGCAGCGTCGACCCTCTGCTGACCAATCTCACGCTGCTCGCCACCGTCGACTTCGTGGAGCAGGCCGACGGCGCCCAAGACGTGGCGACGCTCGATCTGGCGCCGATCGCAGCCACGCTGGTGGAGGCGATCAACGCCGGTGAGCCCTTGCGCCTCGTGTTCGCGCCGGAAGCACCCACCGTGGCGGCCACCTACGCCGGTCAGGGCAACAGCGACGGTCCACCGCCCACGCTCGAGGTGACCTTCCTCGCGGACGAGGACCCCCTTGCGGTGTACGACATCCAGGGGCCCGGCCACCGCTCCCCGGTCGAGGGGCAGACGGTCACGACGGGCGGCATCGTGACGGCCGCTGGCACCTTCGATGCCATCGGCGATGCGGATCTACAAGGTTTCTTCCTGCAAGACGCCACCGGCGATGGCGATCTCGCCACCTCCGATGCGGTGTTCGTGGCGAGCGCCGCCAGCGTCGCCGTCGGCGATGAGGTGTCGGTCACCGGCGTCGTGGAGGAAACCGGCTTTCCCCGCGAGCTCACCTACACGCGGATCGGTTCGCCGTCAGCCCCGGCAGCAGTTGTCGTCCTGTCCAGCGGCAACGCGCTGCCTGCCCCAGTGGTGTTGGGTCAGAGCGGTCGCGCCTTGCCGAACGAGGTGATCGACGACGATAACTTCGGTGAGCTGCCCGAGCTTGGCGATTTCGATCCCCTGAGCGACGGCCTCGACTTCTTCGAGTCCCTGGAAGCCATGCGGGTGACGGTGGAAGACGCCATCGCCGTGAGCGCCACCAATCGCTTTGGCGAGATCTTCGCCGTCAGCAACGTCGGCATGAGCGCGACCGGCTTCAGCGCACGAGGCACTTTGAACATCAGTCCCGACGACTTCAATCCGGAGAAGATCCAGCTTGACCCGGGGCGCACGTCCGACGATCCAGCCCTCATCGACCTGCCGGTGGTGGATACGGGCGAGCTCCTCGGCAATGTCACCGGCGTGGTTGGCTACGATTTCGGCAACTTCCAGGTGCAGCCCACCGAGCCGGTAGCAGCTACCCCCGCCGGCCTGGAGCCCGAGATGACTGCGCTGCAGGGTGACGATCGCACCATGACCGTGGCCTCCTACAACGTGCTCAACCTCGATCCGAACGACGCGGACGACAACGCGGATCAGGACGTCGCCAACGGGCGCTTCGACGCCATCGCCGGCCACATCGTCAGCGCCCTGGGAATCCCGGATGTCATCGGCTTGCAGGAAGTGCAGGACAACAACGGCACGGTCGATGACGGCACCGTTGCCGCGGACCAGACCCTACAGTTGCTCGCCGATCGCATCGTCGCCGCCGGCGGCCCGACCTACGCCTTTATCGACAACCCCTTCATCATCGACGGCAACAGCGGGGGCGCGCCCGGTGGCAACATCCGCACCGCCTACTTGTCCAACCCGTCCCGCGTCGAGCTGATCGAGGGGTCGGTGCGCACCGTCGATGACCGCGACGCCTTCGCGGGCGCGCGCTTGCCGCTGATTGCCTCCTTCGCCTTCAACGCAGGCGAGGTCACGATCGTCAACAACCACTTTTCCTCCAAGGGTGGGTCCGCACCGATCTTCGGTACCGAGCAGCCCTTCGAAGCGCTGCAGGAAGATCCCGACGTCAACGGATCTCTGGATTCGCGTCAGCGCCAGTCGCGTGAGGTGCAGGGCTTCGTCTCCGCTGCGTTGGCGCAGGATCCCGAGGCCGCGATCGTGGTGCTGGGTGATCTCAACGAGTTCGAGTTCATCTCCGCAGTGCTGGAGTTTGCGGCGGTGGGCCTTCAGAACCTCACCGATCTGCTCGACGAGAACGAGCGCTACACCTTCAATTTTCAGGGTAACTCCCAATCCCTGGATCATGTCCTCGTGAGCGATGTGCTGGCGCCGCAGGCGCGTGTCGATGCGGTGCACGTCAACAGCGAGTTCGCCGACCTCGCCACCCGCGCCAGTGATCATGACCCGGTAGTGGCGGCTTTCCCCGTTGGGGTCGACAGCGACCTATCACTGGCCTTCGCCGGTGCGGCGATCGGCGCAGGTGCCGACTTCGACCCGCAAGCGGGACGCTTCGTCTTCACCCCTGGGGTTCCGGGCTTGGCCCGCCTGACGCTCAGCGTCACCAACGGTGGCGACGAGGCATCCGGCGTCTACTTCCTGCAGTGTGCTTCGGGCGAGGCGCCAGGGGCTCTCAGCATTCGCCGTGTGCGCGGGGCGCGTCGCGCCGGATTCCGGCCAGCGGATGTGAGCATCGACAACGCCGGGAACCCCCGGGTGCAAATCGGGAGCGATGGATCCCCTAGCGTCATCGGTGTGCCAGCCGGTGAAGCACGGCAGGTGCTGGTGGAGTTCGTGGGGACGGGTACGGGCTTCGATACCCTGAGCTGCTCGCTAGCCGAACAGGATGCCCAGGGCGCGCGCTTCCGCGAAGTGGGCGCCATTCAGGTGGAGGTGGACAACCAGCCGTAGGCGCACGCGCGGTGTATGGTTCGAAGTAAGCTATAGGCCTCGCGATCCACGGAACCAGGCACAGGGAGTCACTGCTATGACCCACGAGGAACGGAATTCGCATCTCTTCGCACCGGGGCCCAAGCGCATCCTGGCGCTCGACGGCGGCGGCATCCGCGGCATGCTGAGCCTGCAGTTTCTCGCACGCTTGGAGGAGATGGTCAGGGACCGGAGCGGGCGCCGGGACGCCACGCTCTCGGACTACTTCGATCTCATCGGCGGTACCTCCACCGGTGCGATCATCGCCACCGGCCTCGCGCTGGGATGGGAAGTGAGCCAGCTCTCGCAGATGTACCAGGTGTTCGGCGGCGCGGTGTTCGATAGCAAGTTCTTCCGCCGCGGACTGTTTCGACCGAAGTTCAGCGAGAAGGTGCTGGAGCAGCAGCTCGAGGCGAATTTCGGCGACGCCACCCTCGGCGGTACTGAGTTGAAGACTGGCCTGGCCGTGGTGATGAAGCGCCTCGACACGGGCAGTCCCTGGGTGGTGCACAACAACCCGCGCGGCAAGTACTACGAGGCGCGCCCGGGCAGCACCGCGACGCCGAACAAGGACTTTCTCCTGCGCGATGTGGTGCGTGCCAGCACCGCCGCGCCCACCTATTTCAAGCCGGAACCGCTGACCGTCGGCGCCGGCCAGGTGGGGGCCTTCGTGGATGGCGGCGTGAGCCCGCACAACAACCCCGCCCTGCAGCTGTTGATGCTCGCCACGGTCCGCGGCTACGGGTTGCAATGGCCGACCGGTCCTGAGCAGTTGCTGCTTGTGTCTGTGGGCACCGGCGGTTTCGAGACGGCAATGGATGCGGAGAAGGCGGTCAAGGCCGTTGCCGTGGCGAATGGCATCCAATCCCTCTCCGCCCTGATGGACGACGCCGCGTCCCTGAACGAGACGCTGCTGCAGTGGATGTCACGCAGTGACACGGCGCGTCAGATCGATCGCGAGATCGGCTCGTTGGAGAACGACTTTTTGGGTGGCGCGCCCCTGTTGACCTATCAGCGTTATCAAGCGTGGTTGGAGAAGGACTGGCTGAAGCGAGAGCTCGGTATGGAGCTCAGCGTCAAGGAGTTGGACGCGCTCGGCAAGATGGACAAGCCGGAAAACCTCGATCGGCTAGCGGAGGTCGGTCAGGCGGCGGCCGCGAGGTTGGTGGAATCGCGTCACCTGCCAGCGGTGTTCGATATCGCGTGAGGAAGTCCCCGTACGCCGCGATGCGAATCCTAGGCGTATCGGTCGGCATGCTGCTCTTGAGCGCATGCCAGCTGGCGCCGAGCACCGAGTCGGCGCCGACCACGGCGTACCCGTTGGATCCGGCGATCGACGGGCGACGCCCCGCAAAGGCACTCCTGGACTGCCTGACCCCCGTGCAGGTGGAGTACGTCGATTTCGATGGCGCTCGCCGCGACGGCGTCATCATCGTCAACCGCGACTTCGCCGAGGGGGTGCGCCAGATCTTCGCGGCGCTGGCTGATCTGGAATTCCCCATCGAGCGCATCGAACCGGTTTCCGCCTACGGCTGGGACGACGAACGCTCGATGCAGGCCAACAACACCTCGGGCTACAACTACCGCAACGTGACCGGTGCTGGGCGCCTCTCGGCCCACGCGATCGGGTGCGCGATCGATGTGAACCCCCGCTACAACCCCTACGTGTTCCCGGCGGACGACGTGCTCGATAGCTTGGTGCAACAGGGCAAGGCCGACGCTGACGGCGAGGTCTTCCCGGAATACCGATCGGAGGCGTTTCACTTCCGCGAAGACGGCGCCCTGGACCTCACCCGCGTGGGCGCCATTCACCCGCGCAACGGCTCCTACACTCGGGACTACGCGGCGCAACCGGGCACGGTGATCGCGGGCACCCCCCTCGGCGATGCCGTCATCGACATCTTCGCCGAGCACGGCTGGACCGTGTGGGGCGGTGCGTGGAATTCCGTCCGCGACTGGCAGCACTTCCAGGTGCCCGGGTGTCTGCGAAAGGCGCAACTCGCGCCCGGCGAACGCTACTGTGAGCCTTGAGGCTAGGGGCTGGCGGAATAGGCGTGGACGCTCCCCAACGTGAGCGTGAACGGGCCATCGCGCTTGTCGTAGATCATCAAGCCCATGCCGCTGATCTTCGCCGTTGCGAGCGACGGCCCTCGCAGGCGTGCCCCTCGGAACTGGGGAATGAAGGCCGAGAAGGGCACGTCCACGGTGGTCCACTCGTCGGCGACGGTGTCGAAGTCCGCCCAGTAGCCCACCGGGCGACCGTAGACCCGCGCGTCGGTGGTCAGGCGCCAGGTGTAGCGGCGCCCATCGCCGTACACCCTGAGCCGCAGGCCGGCGTAGGCGGACAGGTCGAGCGTCAGCGGGCCGCTGCGGATGGAGCTGAAGCCGCCGCCGTTGGTGTTGGTGGCTCCGGTGAACAGGAGCGAGCCTTGCTTGGTCTCAAAGCCGCCCTGGCTGCGCCCGCCCATGACGTTGTCGTTGACCACGTACCAGGCGAGATCGGCGCTCTCGGCGGTGAAGTCTGTAATGAGCCGGTCATCAGCCATAGCGTTTCCCAGGGCGCAGCAGAGCGTGAGTACGGTGATCGCGGGCACCCGCCAGCGCCTCCGCCCAGGCGTACGCGGCGATCGGGCCCAGGCGTGGGCGTTGCAGTGAGCTGGGCGTCGCTGGGTCGGGGTATCCATCCGCGCATCTTATCGGGTCTCGGGCGGCGCTCGGTGTGGTGGCGACCCGGGGCGAGGGCCGGGACAGCGTGTGGCGCCCCAGCAGTGCCTATGGCATGCTCGCGGCCCGAGCACTGCAGCAAGACTACCGCCATGGCGCCCGCGCCGTTTCCACCCAGAGACAGACCCTCGCGCTTGCAGGCATCCCTGCTCGTCGCCTTCGTGCTGCTCGCAGGGGTGGCGCTCGCGGGGCATAGCGCCGAGCACGCCCTCGGCGACGAGCTCACCCATCACGATTGCGCCCTCTGCGAGCACCTCGAGTCTGCCGGCGACGCCGCGCCTGCGCCTGCCTGGTTTAGCCCGCATCCCACCGGCCAACACGTCACGATCCCGAACGCCCGTGTAGTCCGCGTCTCTTCTGACGATCGTCGTTTCCAGCAAGCGAGGGCACCGCCCCTCACCCGCCTGCGCTAGCGTCATCGCCGCGTGAGTGCTGTTGCGTTCACGCCTCCCTGCGGTGGTCCCAGCGCCATGTGAGCGACGATCTCGGCCGCTCCTCGTCTTCCCCGGTTGGGCGGATGCCTGGCGTGTCGAGCCGAACCTACACCGATCCTTAAGCAGACGGAGCCAATCCGCCACCGTCGATCCGGACGCGGTGTGCTTCCAGATCAGAAGAGACTAGTTTAATGAAGACGACTACTTGCAGCGCCACGCTCCATCAGCGTGCAGCCTCGATGGCGCTCGTGGCCATCGCGAGCCTCCCCGCCTTTGCCCAGAGTGCCGACGAGCAGACCCTCGAAGAGGTCTTCGTGGTGGGTGACCGCCGCGCCTACCAGGGCAACATCGAGCCCCTGGAGAATCCGACGTCCGTGCAGATCATCGATCTGGAAGTGCTGCGGGATGTCGGTGCTCTGAACCTGAACGACGCCCTGGACCTCTCCGCCGCCGTCGCGCGCCAGAACAACTTCGGCGGCCTGTGGAACAGCTTCTCGATCCGCGGCTTCAGCGGCGACATCAACCTGCCCAGCGGCTTCCTGGTGAACGGCTTCAACGCCGGCCGCGGCTTCGCCGGCCCGCGCGACGTCGTCGGCATCCAGGCCGTCGAGGTGCTGAAGGGCCCCCGTGCCGCCCTGTTCGGGCGGGGTGAGCCGGGCGGTACGGTCAACCTCATCACGAAGCGGCCGGAGTTCAGAACGGGCGGTGACCTGCGCTTCACCGTCGGTCGCTGGGAGCAACTGCGCTTCGAAGGTGACTACCAAAGCACCCTCGGCGCTGATGAGCAGGTCGGCTTCCGCCTGGTCGGCTTCTTGGAAGATGCTGAGAGCTTCCGCGAGACGGTGGAGACCCAGCGCTTCGGCCTCTATCCGTCGTTCACCTGGAACATCACCGACAACACGCGCTTTACCTACGAGCTTGAGTACACCAACCAGGAGATACCCTTCGATCGCGGCGTCGCCTTCACGGAGGAGTTCGGCTTCACGCCGCGCGAGACCTTCGCGGGCGAGCCGGGTGATGGTCCCATCGAGACGGAGGTGGTCGGTCACCAGGTGGAGTTGCAGCACAACTTCTCCGATAGCTGGAGCGTGCTCGCCGGTTTCGGTCGCCGTGACACCTCCTTCGAGGGTGATGCGTCCGAGACCAACTTCGAAGGTCGCCAGACCCTGTTCCTCGACGGGGAGACCGTGTCACGCTTCTTCCGTCGCCGTGACTTCGACTCGGACTACACCGTGTTCCGCGCGGAGATCGCCGGCGAGTTCAACACCAACCAGCTGCGCCACCGCCTCCTCGTCGGCGCGGACTACGACCGCTTCAACAACAGCCTCAACATCCTGCGCTTCCGCCCCGGCTTCTTCGGGGCGGACACGGACATCAATACGCTGGACCCGGCCGAGTACCTTTTCCTCGACGTGTTCGACCCCGTCTACGGTCAGTTCCCCCAGCCGGTGCCGGGACCGAACACCGATCGCGAAGAGACGCTCGAGGGTTTCGGCTTCTACCTCCAGGATCAGATCGATCTGACGGAAAACTTCCAGGTGCGCCTGGGCCTGCGCTTCGATGACTTCGAGCAGGACCTGACCAACCTGCGGGCTGATCCGGTGAGCACCGTGACGTCTGAGGACAGCCGCGTGTCGCCGCAGTTCGGCGCCGTCTACCGGATTAACGATGGCACCAGCATCTACGCCTCCTACGGCGAGGGCTTCCGCCAGCAGACGGGCTCCGACTTCCAGGGCAACCAGTTCGATCCCAACCTCACCGAGTCGGCCGAGGTGGGCTTCAAGGCCGATCTGGGGCACTACTTCGATGGCATCACCGGCGATGTCACCTTCACCCTGTTCCAGGTGGACCAGAGCAACATCCTCGTCAACGACGACCGACCGGAAGCGGTGGCTGCAGGGTTCTTCTCGCGCGCAGCCGGTGAAGCGCGAAGCCAAGGTATCGAGATCGACGCTGCGCTCAGCACGGACAGCGGCTTCAACTTCTGGCTGTCCTACGCCTACGTCGACGCGGAGTTCACCACCAGCGCCCCGGACGCAGACTTCGGCGCGCCGATCGAAGAGGGCGACCCGCTGATCAACGCGCCCGAGCATCAGCTGAACGTGCAGGCTAGCCAGAGCATTCGCGTGGGTAGCGCGGAGGCGCAGTTCGGTGCAGGCGTGCTCTTCACCGGCGAGCGTCTCGGCTTCACGGGATTCGACTTCTTCCTGCCCAGCTACACGACGGCCCGCGTCTTCGGTCAGATCTCCCTCGACAACGGCTTCGCGATCCGCCTCGACGTGGACAACGTGTTCGACGAGGTGTTCTACACCAACTCCTTCGCCGATGTCTGGGTGGAGCCCGGTGCACCGCGTCGCTACCGTCTCACGGCCGCCTACTCGTTCTAACGGAGCGGCCGGGCCTCGGCGTTCGCCAGAGCGGACGCCGAGGCCAACACCCCGCTATGAGTAACACGACTCAAGCCCCCTCGGCACGCATCGCCTCTATCGACATCATGCGCGGCGTGGTCATCATGCTGATGATGCTCGACCACGTGCGCGAACGTTTCTACATGCACGTGCGCACGGGCGATCCGATCTACGACACGATCGATCCCGACCTCTTCTTCACCCGCCTGCTCACGCACTTCTGCGCCCCGGTATTCATCTTCCTGGCCGGCGTGTCCGCGTGGTTGTACGCGCACCCGGGCGAGGAGCGCTATCGGTCGCCGACCCTGTTCCTGCTCAAGCGTGGCCTCGTGGTCGTGCTCATCGAGGTGGTGCTCTATCGCCTGCTGTGGATCGACAGCTACCCCACCTACCTCTTTCTCCAGGTGCTGTTCGCCATCGGCGTCTGCATGATCGCCTTGGGTCTAGCTGTGTACCTGCCCTATCGGGTGATGGGGGCGCTCGGGCTACTCATCGTCTTTGGTCACAATGCCCTGGAGCCGCTGCAGTTCCAGCCGGGCGAGTGGCTCTACCCCCTGTGGACCGTGCTGCACGACGGGGGCGAAGTCATGGAGATCGCCGGCCTCACGGTCAGCCTCTCCTACCCCGTGTTGCCGTGGTTCGGCGTTATCTTGCTGGGTTACGTTGCTGGGCCGCTCTACGCCGAGTCCGAGGCGTCACCGACCCGGCGCAAGGCGCTGGTGACGATCGGGGTGACATGCCTGGCGCTGCTCCTCGTGCTGCGCGGTTTCAACCTCTATGGCGAGACCTTGCCCTGGGAGCCTAAGGAGACGTGGCTCCGCACCGTCATGTCTTTCGTTAACTACACGAAGTACCCACCGTCCCTGGACTACCTATTGCTCACCCTAGGGGTAGCGCTGCTGGCCTTGGCTGGCCTCGAGGCGGTGCGCAAGCCGAGCAAGCTGCTGGAGGCGATCAGGGCCTTCGGTTCGGTACCGATGTTTCTCTACGTGGTGCACCTGTACGTGCTGCTGGCGGCGTACTGGGTGCTGTTCGCGATCTTCGGCGCCAATCATGGCGAGCGCTTCGGCTTGAACAGCGTGGCGTGGATTTGGGTGGGCACGATCGCCCTGGTGCTCGCGCACTATCCCCTGGCGAGGGGGTTCGCCGCGTACAAGCATCGGGAGAAGCGCAACAAGCCCTGGCTGAGCTACTTCTAGCGTGACAGGGCGCTAGCGCCCGAGGTTTTAGCCGAGGCGGTCTGCGGTCAGCTCACGCACGGCGTAGTCCACCGCTCTCACGGTGAGCGCCATCATGGTGAGCGAGGGGTTCTGGGTGGCGATGGAGCAGAAGCTCGCCCCGTCTGTGCAGAACAGGTTGTCGATGCCGTGGGCCTGATTCCAGCGGTTGAACGCTGAGCTCGCCGGGTCGTCGCCCATGCGCGCGGTGCCCGTCTCGTGCACGCCGGTGCCCAGGGGGTTGCTCGCGATGTGGCTCTTGACGTCTTCGTAGCCGGCGGCGCGCATGAGCGCCTCCCCGGTCTGCGCCGCATGTTCCATCATCGCGTGCTCGTTGGGTGACCAGGCGCAGCTGATGTGCAGCTGGGGGATGCCCCATTTGTCCTTGAGGGTGGGATGCAGGGCCACCTGGTTGTCGGCGCGGGGCAGGGTCTCGCCCTGGCTGTACAGCTGCATGCGCCACGGCCCTGGTTGGCCGAGGCGAGCCTTGAACGTCTCCCCGAAGCCGGCCTCCTGGCCACGCATCTTCCACCCCTCGCGGTAGCTACCGCCGGTGAGGAGGTAGCCGCGCGCGAAGCCCTTGGCGTAGCGCTTCGGTTCGAAGTGGATGTTCGGCAGCACGATGCCACCGGGGCGCCGGCCGGCGTAGTACTCCTCCTCGTAGCCAGGAATGCGGGCGCTGATGGACGCGTTGTAGTTGTGATCCATCAGGAATCGACCGACCACACCGGACCGGTTGGCGAGTCCCTGGGGGTAGTGGCGGTTAGCGGAGTTGAGGAGCAGTTGCGTCGACCCTAGCGTCGAGGCGCAGAGGAACACGAGGCGACCGTGGTATTCACGCGCCTGCAGGGTCTGCTCGTCGATCACGCGGACCCCGCGTACGCGGCGCTGCCCATGGTCGTAGATCAGGCTGTGGACCACGCTGTGGGGGGCGATGTGCAGGCGGGCGGTGGCGAGGGCGGCGGGCAGCGTGGCGCTCTGGGTGGAGAAGTACGCTCCGAAGGAACACCCGTGGCCGCACTGGTTGCGCGCCTGGCAGGCGGACCGGCCGAGGGCTGTCTGCTCCTCGGTCGGCTCGGTGAGGTTGGCGATCCGACTCATGATGACGTGGCGCTCAGGGAACTTCGCACGCACCCGGTCCCGGAAGGTCAGCTCGGGTTGGGTCATCTCGAAGGGGGGCTGGCAGACGCTGTCCGGCAGGTGATCCAGGCCGTCCGCGGCGCCGCTGATGCCGACGAAGCGCTCGACGTAGGCGTACCAGGGGGCGAGCTCCTCGTAGGTGATCGGCCAGGCAGTGCCGTGCCCATCGGTCGCGTTAGCCGCGAAGTCATGGGCGGACCAGCGATAGCATTGGCGCGCCCACATGAGCGACTTGCCGCCGAGCTGGTTGCCGCGAATCCACCGAAACTTGCGGTCCGCCGGGGTACTGTAGGGGAGGTCGCGGTCGTTGCCGTAGAAATGGCGCGTGGTCTCGCTGAAGGCGTAGTTCTGGCTTTGCACGGCGTAGTCGCGATCGATCCTGGCGCGGGTCACCTTGCCGCGCTCAGGCAGGGACCACGGCGGGACGCCCTCGCCAGGGTAGTCGCGCCGGTGCTCGACGACGCGGCCGCGTTCCACGAGCAGTGTTTTCAGCCCTCGCTCGCAGAGTTCCTTCGCCGCCCAGCCGCCGGTCATGCCCGAGCCGATCACGATCGCGTCGAAGACCTCCTCGCTATCGCCGATGAGTGCGTCCTGGAGCTTCATTCGAACCACGCCTTGCCGACGCTGGCGTAGGGCACGGAGCCCCGGTAAGCGCCCGGCAGCGGGTCGTAGGCCAGCAGTTGGGTGGCACCGGCCTCCGAGGTGCAATAGGCGAACACGAGGAGCGATTTCAGGAACTGCCACGCGTCCCGGTGCGTCGACCCGAAGGGCGATGCCCCTTGCTCCATACGTTGCATCAGGGCCGCCTGCTGGGGGGCGGTCAGGCGGTGGAAGGACGCTTCGCCGTAAGCCTCGTCCGCCGCCCCGCGCAGCTGCTGCAGCAGGCGGATCACCTGTTGCTGGCGCAGGGGCGGATGGCATCGGGCCAGGAGGCGATCGACGACGCCGTGGGCGTCGACGTCGGCGGCGCCCGGCGTGTCGGTGGTGGGAATGAGCTGGGCGGCGACGGCGCCGAGGTCCGCCAGGGGCTCGCGGTCGAGCAGTTCGCCAGCTGAGGTGGCCTCACCCGAACGAGCCGTGTCGGCGAGGGCTATCGCCAGCGCCGATTCGCCCCCTAAGGCGGCGAGCGACAGGCCCGCGGCGGCGCTGGCGGCCGCCAGCAACGAGCGACGTGCTGGGTTCACGGCCGCTCGCGCCGCTGGTCGGAGGACTCGCCCTTTGGCGCCGCCTGGCGCAGGGTGAGGCGGCCGAAGACGTCGGCGTCGATGTAGCCCAGGTTGCGGTCGCCGTTCACCGCCTCGATCTCCACATCGCCCATGAAGTGTTGGCGGCCGTTCGCATCATCGGCGTCGCAGTAGGCCACCATGAAGCCGATCTCCTTGCCGGCGCGCAGGGTCACGGGCTCGAGGGGGGCTGCGTCATCGGTGAATCGATGGAGTCGCAGCTTCACCTCCCAATAGAGTGGATAGGGCGGTGTGGCGCTGCGTTGCCAGCGTGCGGTCACGTGCGAGGGCAGTCTCACGACGATCGGTTCGCCGCGCGCGCGTTCTGCCTCGGTGCGGAAGGGGCCGATGTCCACCACCTGGTTATCGAGGCCGATGTGGTAGGCGAAGGCGCTGTGGTTGAACTGGTGGATGCCCCCGCTCGCGTCCTCGTCGACGAAGATCTCCAACGTGTCATCGTTCCAGTAGCTTTCGTACGGGCTCGCGTGGGCGTCGACCAGCACGTCGTCGGTGATCTCCGCGAGCAGGTACAGGTAGTGCGCGTCCCAGGTGACGCGGTAGCGCGCGCTGAAGTCATCGGTCGTGGGGACGGCGCCGAGGATGCTGAAGTCGAGGGCGTACCACGGCGCGGCGGCCCAAGCGCTGTCGTCGGGAACGCCATCGATCACCGGGGGCTCGTCGGTGAAGGTCGCGACGCGTTCCGCGTGGGCAAGGGGCATCGCGATGGCCAGGGCGAACAGGAAGGTGGTGGTCTTCATGGTGCTGAATTCCCCTCATGCAGGTGGTGGAGGGCGTGCAGGCACGCGTCGGCCTGGTCGGCCGTCGTGAGTGCCGGGTCGATGGGGATGACGTCGGGTTCGCCGTCCGTGGGTTGGAAGGCGTTGAACTGGCTGCGCAGGAGGGAGGCGGCCATGAAGTGGCCCTGGCGTGCCTCCAGGCGAGCGGTCAGCAGCTCGAAGCTGCCTTCCAGCAACACGAACGCACTGGACTGTCCCTGCATGCGCAGGGCCGCGCGATGGTGGCGTCGCAGCCCGCTGTGGGCGAGCACCAACGGCTCCCCCGCGTCAGCTGCGGCGGCGAGGCGCGCGCAGACGGCGCGCATCCACGGGGCGCGATCGGTGTCGGTCAGGGGGATGCCGGCGTTGAGCTTGCGCCGGTTTTCGGGCGGATGCAGGTCGTCGGCATCGAGCATGGGGCGCTGCAGGCGATGGGCCAGCTCGATGGCGAGGGTCGTCTTGCCCGCACCGCTCACGCCGATGACCACGATCAGATCCGGTAGCTCAGCCATGACCAGAGGGCAGCCTGACCTGCACGCGGTGGCGGTGGCCGGGGCGCACGCGCAGGACGCCGTCGGGCGGTAGTGGGCCATCCTCTGTGCTTACCTCGGTCGCACTGACATTCGCATCGCGCTCGTAGTGCACGTCCACCGTCGCGTCGCGGAAGGGTCGCTCGATCCGCGCCTGCGCCCATTCGGATGGCAGGGAGGGCGCGATGCGCAGGCCGTCTTCGCATCCGCGCAGGCCGAAGAGGTCTTCGATGATGATGCGGTAGAGCCAGCTGGCCGCACCGGTGTGAAAGAGCTGACTCGAGCGCCCCGCCGTGCGCGGGAGCTGGTGAACGGCGCCACGGTAGTAGTTGGGCACGAACACCGGCAGCTGCTCGCGCCGGGACGCATCGCCTTCGGTCGGGAGCATCTTCTGCAGCTCAGCGTAGGCGAGATCGGCACGGTTGATCTTGTACAGCGCGCGAATGAAGAACGCCGCCGCGTGGTTGTAGATGCTGCCGTTCTCGGCCGTGCCGGGATGCTTCTGGGTGACGCGGCCGATGTCCTCATGCATCCGCGTGTAGGCGGGTGCGAGGATCATCATGCCGTAGGGCGAGGCAAGTTCGCGCTGGGCGGCCTCGATCACGTGCGCCGCCTGATCCTCGCTGGCGATGCCGGCGAGGATGGCCCAGCTCTGGGGGTTGAGGAAGAGTCGGCCTTCCTCATCACGCGCGGTGCCGAATGTGCGGCCCTGATCCGTGATGCCGCGGGCGAACCACTGGCCGTCCCACAGATGCCTTTGCACCGCCTCCGCCATGCGCTGCGCATGGGTGCGCATCTCGTTTGCGAGGGCTTCATCGCCGTGCGCATTGGCGACGGTGCTCCAGGCGCGCAAGGCCGCTACGGTGGCCATCGACAGCCAGCCGGAGACGCCGATGCCAGCCGGGCCGACCATGTTCATAGGGTCGCACCAGTCGCCCTGGGCGATCAGGCTGAGGCCACGGTGGTCGCAGTTATCCATGAGCCATCGCATGGCCAGGGTGACTCGCTCGAACACGGTGGCTGACCGGCCGCGCGCGTCCTCGATCGGCGTGTCGAGCAGGGCGGTGTCGCCGCTCTCGTCGAGGTAGGCCCGCAGGGTGAAGGGCAGCCACACGCAGTAGTCCGTGTGGGGCACGCGGTTGATGTACTTGAGCTGCGCGTCACGGGTCATGGTGACGCCGGCGGGCAGGTTGCCGTCCTCGAGCTGCTGGGACAGGGTGCGCGCGATGGCCTCGGCGCCCTTGGCGGGGGCGAGGAAGCACATGCCCATGGCGTCCTGCAGGTAGTTGCGGGTTTGCGGGTCCGTGGTGAAGCGGTGCATTTCACCGTGGTAGCGCACCTGACGGGCCAGCCAATGGTTGACGAAGTTGTCGAGCTCGCCGTTCGGCGTGTGCAGGCGAGCGCTGGCGATCTCCTCGGCAGCTGCGTGGCCCGTGGGCGCTCGCACTTGGCCTAGATGGCGCTGACCGAGGCGCCGCACTTCGTCCTCGTCGACCGCGGGACCGAACAAGAACTTTAGGGTGAGTCTCTCACCCGGCGCGAGCGTGCGACGATACTGCAAGACGGCGATCGGCGACTCGTAGGCCGCATCGCCGTTGGCCAGGCGCGCCGCGGTGATGCCCTGCGGTGCGCCGATGCCGCCCTCGCCCTCGAAGGCCTCGCGAGAGGCTTCCCAGGAGTCGGGCGGCGTGTCGTGCAGGAGGAAGGTCATGTCCTTGAGCTGGCGAATCGCCGGGTAGTCCTCGAGCTTCTGGTACGGCGTGACGGACCGCGCCAGGATGCCGCCGAGGTCGCCGTCGTAGGCGGCCGCCTGACTCATCCAGCTCATGTAGCCGATCGAGAACATCGGGTACAGGCTGAGCTGGCGCGTGCGCTCCCCCGTGTTGCGCACCTCCAGCTGCCAGATCTCTACCGCGTCGTCCGGCGGGAGCTGCACGGACCAGCGCGTGTCGATGTCCCGTTCCCGGTTGTCCCACCACACGTCCTTGTCACCTGCGGAGAAGCAGAAGGAGGCGGTGGGGTGACGCACGGGCTCATGGGGGACCGAGTAGAGGTGCTCGTCCGCCTCGTCCTTGATGTACACGAAGCGACCCGGGTGATGCGCGTGGTGCGGCAGCTCCGGTTGCATGAAGGTCTTGGCCTCCAGCGACGGTCCATGGGAGTACTTGGCGGGTTCGGGTTGGGCGTGCTGAGCCGTGACGAACCCGCGGCAGTTCAGCTGTAGGATCAACTTGCGATTCCACAGGAAGGTGGTCGCTCGCGGCATGGTGAGCGGCGAGTGCAACATCACGCGCCCGGTGTTGGGGTTATGCGTGATCAAGCTGGGTATCCCGCTGTTCTAGCTCGCCCTGAATCTGCGCGAGTTTGGTGCCGCTGAGGCTGTAGCTGGCGGTCACCACCACGGCCACCAGGGCGAAGAGGCCGGGGATCGCCGTTTGGAGCAGCGCGATGCCGTTTCTCGAGGCGTCGTCCTGGGCCGTGTTGGCCGCGTAGCCGATGGCGGCCAGCATCCAGAGCATGCTCGCGGTGCCTAAGGATCCGCCTAGCTTCTGCGAAAAGGTCGCGGCGGAGAAGGTCATCGCGGTGGCGCGCCGGCCCCTTCTCCACTCGTTGTAGTCGGCGGTATCGGCGTACATGGACCAGGTGAGCGGCGACTTAGGCCCGAGGGCCAGGCTGATCAGGATGTTGAAGGTGAAGATCAGCCAGATCATGTCGCGGGGTACGAAGTAAAAGGCGATCGAGAGCACGCCGACGAGGAGCATGAGGCCCATGAGCAGCTTCGCCTTGTCCACGTAGCGGGTCAGCACCGGGGCCGACAGGGCGCCGCAGGCGTAGGCGAGCATCTGCCACAGGAGGTAGTCGGGCAGCAGCTCCGGGCGCTCGAGGTAGTAGTGGAAATAGTAGTAGGCCGATCCGCCGCGCATGGTGATCGTCATCATGATGATCATGGCGAGGGCGAACAGGATCAGCCACGGGCGGTTGTCGAGGAGATCCCCGATGTCTTGCCGGGCGCTGGCCTGCTGCGCGGGCGGCGGCGCGATGCGCTCACGGGTGCTCAGAAACGTGACGGCAAAGATCACTGCCGCCACCGCGCCGTAGAGCATCATCGTGCGCTGCCAGCCGAGCGTTGCGTCACCGGCGCCGAGGGCGTCCACCAGCGGCAGGGTGCACTTGCCCACCAGGGCGCTGCCCGCGAAGGCGAAGAGAAAGCGCACGCTGATCAGGGTGGTGCGCTCTTCGCTGCGGGCGGTCATGACGCCGGAGAGCGCCGAGTACGGCGTGCTCAGCACGGTGTAGGCCAGCATCATCACCGAGTAGGTGGCGTAGGCCCAGATCAGCTTGCCGGTGCTATCGAGGGTGGGCGTGGTGAAGGTCAGGACGGCGGCCCCCGCCATGGGAACGGCGGCGAACAGCAGGTAGGGGCGGAACTTCCCCCAGCGCGATCGCGTGCGGTCCGCCACGGCGCCCATGAGCGGGTCGGTGAACGCATCCACGATCTTGGTGACGAAGAGCATGGTGCCGGCGGCGGCCGCGCTGATGCCGAACACGTCCGTGTAGAAGGCCGCGAGGAACGATCCGATGGTGGCCCAGTAGAGGTTGAAGCCGAAGTCGCCGACGCCGTAGCCGAGCTTCTCGCGCCAGGCGAGGGTGACTTGCCGCGACGGGACGTCGGCCGCGCCGCTCACCGCTGGAGTCCGTCCTCGACGGGTGCGGGACCGGTGGACTCGCGCACGATGATCTGCGAGTTCATCGTGCGCTGCCCGTCGTCCTCGGGCTCGCCGCCGCGCAGGCGACGGATCAACAGCTCGCCCGCCAGGCAGGCCATCTCCTGCAGGGGTTGGCGCACGGTGGTGAGCGAGGGGTAGAGCTGACTTGCCAGCGGAATGTCATCGAAGCCGGCGAGGGAGATGTCCTCGGGGATCGACAGGCCCGCCTCGTGGGCGGCGCGCATCACACCCGAGGCCATGTGGTCGTTGGCGCAGAAGATCGCCGTGGGGCGACGCTTGCGACCGAGCAGCTTACGCCCGCACTCGAGGCCCGACGCCGCCGTGTTGTCGCCGCGCATGACCATGCGCGAGTCGATGCGGAGATCGCAGGCGCGCAGGCCGTCCAGGAAGCCGTCGTAGCGGCTCGCCATCGCCAGGTGATCCGGATGGGCCTGCACGAAGGCGATGCGCTCGTGGCCGAGGTCAGCGAGGTGCTTGACCACGCCGGCGCTCACCTCACGGTCGTTGGTGCCGACGGTCCACCCGGATGCCGTGGGCGAGGCGGGGGAGATGATGACGTTGGGCGCGTCGATCTCATCCATCAGCTCCATCACCGCTGGCAAGTCGGAGATGGGTGGGATCAACAACAAGCCGTCGACGCGTGGCGATTCGATCAGGTAGCGCAGTTCCCCCATCAGCGCCGGGTCAGTGTAGGCGCAGGGGTGGATGAGCAAATCGTAGTGTTCGCTGCGACAGGCCTGGAGGGCGCCGTTCTGAATGCTCGTGATGTAGCTGGAGTTGGCGTTGTAGATCAGCCCGAGGAGGTAGGTCTTGCGACCGGCCAGCATCCGCCCCGGGGAGTTCGGGCGATACTGCAGGAGGGTCATCGCCTCGCGGATGCGATCGCGGGTTTCCGAGCGTACGGTCGCCTCGCCGTTGAGCACGCGCGAGACCGTCTTTGTCGACACGCCGGCCAATGAGGCAACATCGGTAATCGTCGCCTTGCGAGGGCGTTTGCGTTCACCGTTTTGACGACCGTCCACGTGCATCTCCGATCAAATGACAGCGCACGACACTATGCCAGAGTCACCGTGTTGCCGCGATCATGCGGCGCGGCGCGAGCGTGCCTTGGCAGGCGCGACGGGGTAGGGCTCATGGCTTATGGTGACTGCGCTCGAGTCGGTCATTGGGCTACCAGAACACCCCGTAGAGCCCGACGAGAATCAACACCACGAAGGCGGATCCCAAGGCGTAGGCCGGTGCCGTGGTGAAGGTCACGCCGGCGAGATGGATCGCCCCGGCGTCCTTCTTCTCCCGGGGCTGGCCAAGCAGCACCATGATCGCCAGGCAGGCCAGAAAGACGTAGAGCACGCGATCCATGAACGGCACCTGGGGCAGCCAGATCTTGCCCAGCAGCGACAGCGCCAGGGACGAGACGGCGCTGGCGAGGGCGCCGGTGCTGGTCGCTCGCGGCCAGAACATGCCGAGCAGGAAGATCGCGCAGATGCCAGGCGTGAAGAACCCCGTGAACTCCTGGATGTACTGGAAGGCTTGAGGGAAGTTCCCGAGCAGCGGTTGTGCCACCAGCAAGGCAGTTAGCAGAGCGATAAGGCTGGCGCCACGGCCGACCTGCACCAGGGTGCCCTCGCTCACTGCATCGCGCCGCAGGGCGCGGAAGATGTCGAGGGTAAAGATGGTGGCGATGGAGTTCATCATCGAGCCCAGGGACGACACGATGGCCGCCACCAGCGCGGCGAAGATCAGTCCGCGGATGCCGCTCGGGGCCAATCCCATCAGCGTGGGGTAGGCAGCGTCGGGACGGGTCACCTGCCAGCCACTGGGGTCGTCCTGGGCGAGCACGAACATGGCGATGCCGGGCACCACGATGATCAGCGGCATCAGCAGCTTCAGGAAGGCCGCAAAGACGATGCCCTGCTGGGCCTCGCGCAGGTCCTTGGCGGCGAGGGCTCGCTGGATGATGTACTGATTGAAGCCCCAGTAGGAGATGTTCATCATCCACATGCCGCCGATGAGCACGCCGAGCCCCGGCAGGTTCATGTACTCGGGGTTGTCGCGGCTCAAGATCATGTCGAACTTCTCGGGCGCCGCCTCGCCGAGGCGCGCGAGGCCAGTCCACCATCCGGCGCCGGCCGAGACCTCGTTCAGCGCCAGGTAGGTGAGCAACAGGCCACCGCCCACCAGCAGCACCACCTGCACGATGTCGGTGAGCGCGACCGCCTTGAGGCCGCCGTAGAGCGAGTACGCGACGGCGAGCAACGCCAACAGCACGAGGCCTACCGTGGGTGCCGTGCCCGTGAGGGTGGAGATGGCGGTGGCGCCGAGCCACAGGATCGAGGTGAGGTTGACGAAGGTGTAGAGCCCGAGCCAGAAGATCGACATGACGAACTTCAGGCGTGCGTCGAAGCGCTGTTCCAGGAACTGGGGCATCGTGTGAATGCCACGGGCGAGGAAGATCGGCAGCACGTACTTGCCGACCAGCAGCAAGGTGGCGGCGGCCATCCACTCGTAGGAGGAGATCGCCAAGCCCACCACGTAGCCCGAGCCGGACATGCCGATGATCTGCTCGGCGGAGATGTTGGCGGCGATCAGCGAAGCGCCGACCGCCCACCAGGGCAGGGCCCGGCCCGCGAGGAAGTAATCCTCGCTGTTCTTGCGTTCGCCCGCGGGCTGGCGCGACACCAGGGTGGCGAGAGTGATCAAGCCAATCACGTACAGGGCGACGACCGTGAGGTCGAGAGTGCTCAGAACCATTGTTCGCTACCGCTCCGTGGCCGCGGCCACACTCGGGGTGGGGCACTCGAGGGCGCCTTCCACCGGGGCCAGGGTCGCTTCGTGCAGACCTAACGCCATCGCGCTCTCCGTGTGAATCTGCAACGGCGAACTCACCGCCTGCGCTTGCTCGTCGCTGAGGGCGAAGCAGCGCAGGGGCACCAGCAGCGTGGTCCAGCCTTCGGACTTCGCCGGGAGCAGCGATGCCAGCGACAGCGCCTTGCCACACGGGGTCTGGCAGCCTAAGGAGAGGGTGGCGTCGGCCGCGGTGGCGGATGTCTCGAGCACGAGCTTCAGCGCCATGTCGCCGTTGATGGCCCGTCGCAGGTCCACCGTATGGCCCTCCAGCCGCGCCACGGCATTGGCGTCACCGCCGGTCCAGATGAGTTGGACGGCATCTTCCTGGGCGAGATGGTCGCGTCGGGTCAAGCGTAGGATATCGTTAGGTGATTGCACGCGATGACCGATCGCCGTGGTGCTGCCGCTCGCGTCGTAGAGTTCGAGGTACCACGGGGCCACGGTCGACCCGCGCACCATGAACTCGCGTCCCGCGTCGAGCTGCTCGATGCGCTCGCCGTCGGTCTCCTCGAGCCTCGGCACGGTCACCTCATCGGCGAGGGCGAGGCCGTAGCCGAAGGCGAACAGCGGCGCGTAGGGGGTGTCCCCGCGGTTGAGGTTCGTTTGCCACGGCGTGGCTGGCCAGGAGAAGGAGAGCTTGCCGCTGAAGTCCGTGGGCGAGGAGGCGAGCAGCAGATCAGCGATGCCGCCGCCCTCCGTGCCCGGCAGCCAGGCGGCGACGAAGGCATCGCTCGCGTTCAGGTGCGGGTTCACCCAGAGCGGGCGACCGGAGAGGAACACGCTCACGGTGGGGATGCCCGCCGCCTGCAGTCGCGAGAGTTGCCCGTGCATGTCGCGCTTGTCGATGTAAGCGACGTGGCGGCGGTCGCCCTGGAACTCGGCGTAGGGATCCTCGCCGTACACCACGATGGCGACGTCGGGCTTGCCCTCATAGGTGCCGTCGCCACTCAACTGCGCGGTGCCCCCCGCCGCGGTGACCGCCTCGGCGATGCCTTCCCAGATCGTCTGCCCGTTCGGGAAGTGTTCGCGCGTGTTGCCCGTGCCCTGCCACGACAGGGTCCACCCGCCGGTCTGCTGCTGCATGTCGTCGGCGCCCGGGCCCAGCACCAGCACGTGGCCGTCGGCCGCGATCGGCAGCACGCTCTCGTTGTTCTTCAGCAGGACGGCCGAGCGCTGCACCGCCTCGCGCGCGATGGCGCGGTGCGCGGCGCTGCCGAGCAACCCATCGGCGCCCGCGAAGAGGCGTGCCGAGGGGCGGGGCGCCTCGAACAGGCCGGCGCGCAGCTTGACGCGCAGGATGCGGCGCACCGCATCTTCCAGGCGCGCCGCCGTGATGTCGCCCTCGCGCACGTTGCGCAAGGTGTTGTGGTAGAGGGCGCGCCAGCTGTTGGGCGCCATGAACATGTCGATGCCCGCCATGATCGCTTGCGGGCATTCCTGGGGGCCGCACCCGGGCACTTGCGCGTGGGCGTTCCAGTCGCCCACCACGAAGCCGTCGAAGCCCATGTGTTCCTTGAGCACCGTGGTGAGCAGGTAGCGCGATCCGTGCACCTTGCAGCCTTGCCAGCTGGAGAAGGACGCCATGATGATCTCCGCCCCGGCCTCGAGGGCGGGCGGATACCCGGCGCCGTGGATGCGCGCGAGCTCGTCTTCGCTGGCCTTGGCATCGCCCTGGTCGGCGCCCTCGTGGGTGCCCCCGTCGCCGATGAAGTGCTTGGCGGTGGCGAGGACGCGTCCGCGCTGCAGACGCCTCGGGTCGTCGAGGGCGCCCTGCAGGCCTTCGATCATGGCGCCGGCGTAGGCGGCGACGACGCCAGGGTCCTCCGAATAGCTCTCATAGGTGCGGCCCCAGCGGTCGTCGCGGGCCACCGCAAGCGTGGGGGCGAAGCTCCACTCCTGGCCGGTGACGACGATCTCCAAGGCCGTGGCCTCGCCGATGCGGCGAATCAACGCCGGTGCGCGCGCAGCGCCGAGGCCGATGTTGTGCGGGAACACCGTGCCGCCGACGACGTTGTTGTGGCCGTGGACGGCATCGGTGCCCCACAAGAGGGGAATCACCGGGAGGCGATCGTCGCGCGTGGTGGTGGCGGCGGCGTAGAACTCATCCGCGAGGGCCAGCCACTGCGCCGCCGATGCCCGTACATCGTTCTGCGGCGCCGAGTTGCCGCCGTTCAAGATGGCGCCGAGGCGGTACTCGCGAAGGTCGGACGGGGTGATCGATCCGATGTCGGCCTGGATGAGCTGGCCGACCTTGTCTTCCAAGGACATCCGGGCGAGCAGGGCGTCCACCCGCGCTTCCAGCGCAGGGTCGGGCGCACGCGCGTGCGCCGGGATGGGCCAGCGCTCAATGTCCCGGACACTCAGCTCGTCGTTCGCCAGGTCAGGATCGCAAGCGAGCATCGCGGATGCCGCTAGTAACGGCAGTGAGGAGATAGCCATCGGCGCGTCCGTTCCCCGTGTTCTGTGTTCTCGATTCGCGCTGAGCACACCGCGTCGGCGCATGGAGAGCCTCCCAGATCGCCAGCGAGCTTGTCAATCCATGTCAGCGGGAGACAATTGTCTTGGACGGATTCTGAAAACCGACGCAGATTCTCCGGTGTATTGCGTTCAGAAGATCTTGTGAAGTCATATTTTTCAGTAGCTTATGGCTGGGCGAAGCGGTATTCGCTTAGTTGCAGTGCAAGATGACAGCGTAAGTCTTTTTTGGTCACCATGCGTTCGGGGTGGCGGACTCGTCGGCCCGTGTAATCACTTTTGAGGGTCGGGAGTGCCGTCGTGTGGGCGGCCTCGCAACCGGCAGGG
>JBCBZW010000036.1 GCA_039815145.1 Pseudomonadota bacterium | reverse complement strand
GCCAGGTTACGGTCGACGAGCAGTCCGTCCACGTGCACAGCGCCGACGTCGGGGCGCACCAGGCCGTTGAGCAATCGAACGAAGGTGCTCTTGCCCGAGCCGTTGGCGCCGATCACGCCGACCCTCGCCTGATCCCACTCGACGGTGAGATCTTCGAGGATCGCACGGCCATCGTCGGCCCGAACCGTCACGGACTCGACGCGAATCAACGGTGCCGTACCCGAAGCAACAGGGGAGGGAGTGGAGCGGGTGATGGGAATCGAACCCACGTCATCAGCTTGGGAAGCTGAGGTTCTACCATTGAACTACACCCGCCTCGAGCGGCGAGTGTAGCAGTCTCACCGCAGCGGCGCGCACCGTGGCCCGACCCCATTCGACCCGGTTAGACTCCACGCCCCGACCCCGTACACCGAGCCCTGTGAGGAGCCGCCATGAGCCGTGTCTTCGCCCTGATCGCCTGCCTGCTGCTGTGCGCTGCCAGCGCCACCTCAGCCCTCGCCCAGGCCCACCCGCAGACGCCACCGGTGATGCCACCGATCGCCGAACCTCCCGCGCCAGCCCCCAACGAGGCAGCCGACGAGCCGGCCGAGGATCCCACGGTCGCGCTGTACGCCCTGTTCGAGGACGAATGGGAGTTCCGCCTACGCGAGAACCCGCTCCTCGCCACCTCCGTGGGCGACCACCGCTACGACCACCTCTTGCCGGGTGCCGCGCCGCGCGATCACCTGCGCCGGGCCGCCGCCGCGAGCCAGTTCCAGGCACGCCTTGAGAAGATCGAGCGCGAGGCCCTCTCCGAAGCGGACAAGGTGAACTACGACGTCTTCGCCTTCATGCTGCGCCACCGGGCGGACCGGGCGCGCTTCCGCGCCTATCGCATTCCGCTGAACAGCGACTCGGGCTTCTACATGACCCTGAACTGGGCCGTCCGCTCCCAGCCGTTCCGCACCACCGAGGACTACCAGGCCTGGCTGCGCCGGCTCTCCGCGTTCCCCAACTATCTCGAGGAGAACATGGAGAACATGCGGCAGGGCCTCGCCGACGGCTTCACCCTGCCGGCGATCATCCTCGAGGACGTGGCCGGGGTGGTGGAAGCCGTCGCCACCACCGAGATCGAGGACAGCCCCCTCTTCCAACCCTTCCTCAATCTGCCGCCGGGGGTCGACGACGAACTGGCCGCTGCCCTGCCTGAAGTAGGCCGCTACAGCATGGAAGTGGAGGTCATGCCGGCCCTGCGCGAGTTCCATCGCTTCTTCGTCGAGGAGTACATCCCCAATGCCCGCACCAACCTCGGGGCGAGCGAGCTGCCCGAGGGCGAGGCCTACTACGCCGGCGAAGTCCGCTTCTACACGAATCTGGACCTCACGCCCGAGCAGGTTCACCAGAAGGGCCTGGCGGAAGTCGCGCGGATCCGCGCCGAGATGGAGGCCATCATCGAGGAGGTGGGCTTCGAGGGCAGCTTCGCTGAATTCCTCGCTTTCCTGCGCAGCGATCCCCAGTTCTACGTGCAGACGCCGCGCGAGCTGCTGATGCATGCCTCCTATCTGGCCAAGAAGGCGGATGGTCAACTACCTAAGTTCTTCGGCAAACTCCCGCGCCAACCCTACACGGTCGCCCCCGTCCCCCTGGCGATTGCCCCAAACTACACCAGCGGGCGCTACTCCGGCGCTCCCCTCAGCGGATCCCGCTCCGGCGAGTACTGGGTGAACACCTACGCCCTGGACAAGCGCACCCTCTACACCCTGCCCGCCCTCACCCTGCATGAGGCCGTCCCCGGCCATCACCTGCAAGCCGCGCTCGCGAAGGAACTCGAGGGTCGCCCCAACTTCCGACGCCACATCTATCCCCATGCCTTCGGTGAGGGCTGGGGCCTTTACTCCGAGAAGCTCGGCGTCGAGATGGGCATGTACGAGACGCCCTACGAGGACTTCGGCCGCCTCACCTACGAGATGTGGAGCGCCTGCCGCCTGGTGGTGGACACGGGCATGCATGCCAAGGGCTGGAGTCGGCAGCACGCGCTCGACTACCTGAGCAGCAACACCGCCCTGTCCTTGCTGGAGGTGCGCACGGAGATCGACCGCTACATCGCCTGGCCGGGCCAGGCCCTGGCCTACAAGATCGGGGAGCTGAAGATCATCGAACTGCGCGAGCGGGCGCGGGAGGCGCTGGGGGCTGACTTCGACGTGCGCGAATTCCACGACCGGGTGTTGAGCGAGGGGGGTGTGCCCCTGCCGGTGCTGGAGGGGATGATCGAGCGGTTTGTGGCAGAGAAGTTGGCGGCGCGGTGATCGTCGCCCCACGCGCCAGAATCATTCGAGCGTTGGGGCTTTCGCGCAAATCTGGAAGCTCATCGCATCACGACTCCTGGCTCGATCCAGCGTTCGGCGCAACACTTCGAGCCCTGGGTCGGCCGAGTGGATTGACCAAAGACAAGAAGCCCTAACTTCCTGGTTTAATTTTATTTTTAGAAACTTTTATTTACTAGTAAACTAACACTAGAAATTACCATCTAGCTAGAAGACACCTCTCGCTTGCTCCGGTCGCTATCAAAGTGATATCACTTAGATATCGCTCAGCCGCTGGAGAAGCGCTCATGTCGACCGAAAAAACCTACAACGCCGCCACCGGATGGCTGGCCCTCATCACCTGCCCCGCCCTGTTCCTTGGCGGGCTCGCCCTGCTCATCCACTCGGCTCCGAACCCGGCCCTGAAGTCTGTCGGCGTGCCGGTGGCGCTAGTGCTCATGGCCACCGCGGTGGCCATCGTCTTCGGCTTCGTCGCCATCGCCCCGAACGACGCCCGGGTCCTACTCCTGTTCGGCCACTACAAGGGCTCGATCACCAAATCGGGCTTCTACTGGGTAAACCCCTTCTTCTCCAAGAAGCGCATCAGCCGCCGCGTGCGCAACTTCGAGACCGGCTCCATCACCACGCCCGAGAAGAAGAACGCCGAGGGCAAGGTGGTGCAGCAGAAGGCCCGTACCTCGGGCCGCCCGTCCAAGGTGAACGATCGCGACGGCAACCCCATCGAGATCTCCGCCGTGGTGGTCTGGAAGGTGGTGGACACGGCCGAGGCCCTGTTCGAGGTGGACGACTACGAGGACTTCGTCGCCGTGCAGAGCGAGGCAGCCCTGCGCAACCTCGCCAGCCGCCACCCCTACGATAGCGAGGACCATGACACGTCCCTGCGCGGCAGCACGCAGGAGATCTGCGCCGAACTGCGCCAGGACATCCAGGACCGGCTCGAAACGGCGGGCGTGGAGGTGGTCGAGGCGCGGATCAGCCACCTCGCCTACGCGCCGGAGATCGCCGCGGCCATGCTCCAGCGCCAGCAGGCGCAAGCCGTGGTGGCGGCGCGTTCGCGTATCGTCGACGGCGCAGTGGGGATGGTGGAGATGGCGCTGGATCGCCTGGTGAAGGAGGAAATCGTGGACCTCGACGATGAGAAGCGCGCCTCGATGGTCTCCAACCTGCTTGTGGTGCTGTGTAGCGACCGCCATACGCAACCGGTGGTGAACGCCGGCACGCTCTACAGCTGAGCCTACGATGGCACCTGAACACACCGCGGTCTGCCCCTGCCCCGCCGAGGGCGGGGGCGCTCCGCGCCGGACGAGTTAAGCGCAAGCCGTGGCAAGAAGCTCCTTTCTGTTTCGCACGGACCCGCGCACCCTCGCGGCCCTGCGTCGCTGGGCCGATGACGACCTGCGCAGCATGAACGCGCAGCTCGAGTTCATCGTCCGCCGCGCCCTCAAGGAGGCGGGACGCCTGCCGGAGCCGGACCCACCGGCGAAGGGCCGCGAGCCCGAGGACTAGCGCGGCCTGGGGTGGGGGCGCCGTCGTGTACACTGCGGCGCCATGACCACCCATGCCGACACCCACGCGATCACCGTGCTCGCCAACGGCGACCCCGTGCGCCTGGCGGGGGACGCCACGGTCGCCGATCTCGTGCAGGCCCTGCGCCTGGCGGGGCGGCGCTTCGCCCTCGAGTGCAACGGCGAGATCGTGCCCCGCTCACAGCACGACCAGGCGCGCCTTCGCGATGGCGACCAGATAGAAATCGTGCACGCGGTGGGCGGCGGCTGACCTGCGGCGGAGAGCCCATGAACGACACCCCTTCCCCGACGGCCACGGCTGCCAACGCCGATCCGTTGACCATCGCCGGTAAGCAGTACCGATCAAGATTGCTCACCGGCACTGGCAAGTACGCCGACCTCGACGAAACCCGCGCCGCCACCCAGGCGGCGGGCGCCGAGATCGTCACCGTGGCCATTCGCCGCACCAACATCGGCCAGCACGCGGACGAGCCCAGCTTGCTCGAGGCCCTGCCGCCCGAGGAATTCACCCTGCTGCCTAACACGGCGGGGTGCTACACGGCGAAGGACGCCGTCCGCACCTGCCACCTGGCACGCGAGTTGCTCGATGGCCACTCCTTGGTGAAGCTCGAAGTCCTCGGGGATGAGAAGACCCTGTTCCCGGACGTCCCCGCCACCTTGGAGGCGGCGGCCACGCTGGTGAAGGACGGCTTCGACGTCATGGTGTACACCAACGACGACCCCATCATGGCGAAACGCTTCGAGGAACTCGGCTGCGTCGCGGTGATGCCGCTGGCTGCGCCGATCGGCTCCGGCCTCGGCATCCAGAACCCCTACAACATCCTCACGATCGTCGAGGAAGCGAAGGTGCCCGTGCTGGTGGACGCGGGCGTGGGCACCGCCTCCGATGCGGCCTTCGCGATGGAGCTCGGCTGCGACGGCGTGCTCATGAACACGGCGATCGCCGGCGCCCGCGATGCGGTGATGATGGCCCACGCGATGCGCCTCGGCGTGGAAGCGGGCCGCCTGGCCTACCGCGCCGGGCGGATTCCGAAGAAGCGCTACGCCACCGCCTCATCGCCCATCGAAGGCATCTTCTTCTAGGCGATGGCAGAGCGGGAAGACGACGCGCCGACCAGCGTTGCTGCCGAGGACGAAAGGCCGAGAGCTCGTGTGCGCAGCTTCGTCAGGCGCGACGGACGGCTCACCCGCGCCCAGCGCGAAGGCCTCGAGCGCCTGTACCCGGAGCTGGGCATCCCGATCGACAACACGCCGATCGACCTGAGCGCTACCTTCGGTCGTGACGCCCCCTGCTGCGTGGACATAGGCTTCGGCAACGGCGCCAGCTTGCTCTGGCACGCCGAGCGCTTCCCGGAGCAAAACTTCCTTGGCATCGAGGTGTACCCACCCGGCGTTGGCCGCGCCCTGAACGGCATCGAGGAGCGCGGGCTGAGCAACGTACGCATCGCGCAGCAAGACGCCGTCGAGGTGTTCGAGCATCGCCTGGCCCCCGACGCGATCGACCGGGTGATGCTGCTCTTCCCAGACCCCTGGCCGAAGAAGCGCCACCACAAGCGACGCATCGTGCAACCGGCCTTCCTCGATCTGGTGAGCCGCGCCCTGCGGCCTGACGGCATCCTCCACATGGCGACGGACTGGGCGCCCTACGGCGAGGCCATGATCGAGGTGGCGGACGCCCACGCCGGCCTGGAGCGTGTCGTGGACGAGGCACAGCTAGCCGCCGCCACCACGCGCCCGCAAACGCACTTCGAGCGCCGCGGCGAACGCCTGGGCCACGAGGTGCTGGATCTCGCCTATCGAGTCGTTTAGGTTTCTGGCGAAGAGGGTTCGGCGGGCGCCTGGGGCGTTTCCGTCTCAGGCACGGGGGCGGTCGTCGCGTCGTCGACTGGCGGTGCCACCGCCGTTGCCTGAGCCTCCAGAGCTTGTACCGCCTGGCGCGTGCTGACCACCGTGTCGCGCACGCCGTCGATCACGAACTGCACCGCCAACGCCACCAACACCACGCCAGCCAGGCGACTGATCACGTTGGCGCCGGTGACCCCGATCAGCCGTTCCACATAGCGCGCGCCGAGCAGGAGCGCGAGCGTGATCGCAAGCACCGTCAGCACCACCAAGCCCAGCGCGGCCATCGCCACCGGATCCCCGTCCGTGCTCGCCCCGAGGAGCACCAAGGTGGCCAGGGCGCCCGGCCCTGCGATTAGGGGAAAGGCCAGGGGGAAGACGGAGATGTCCTCGCGATAGCGGGCTTCCTCCTGCTCGCGCACGGTGGCCGAACGCAGACCCGACTGGCGCGCGAACACCATGTCGACTGAGAGCAGAAACAGCAGCAAGCCGCCCGCGATCTTGAACGCGTCCAGACTGATGCCGAGGGTGCGCAGAAGCAGATCGCCGCTGAGCAGAAACAGGGCGAAGATCACCGCCGCGAGCGCCACGGACTTCACGGCCATGCGCCGGCGGAATACCGCGCCGCCGCCGCGGGTGAGCGCCGCGAACACGGGCACCAGCGAGATCGGTTCTACGACCACGAAGAACACGACGAAGGTTTTAACGAACGACTCGAACATGGCGATCAGCTATCCAACAGCCGGCGACAGGTGCCGGAACTCCACTTCCCTCGGGCGAGGAGGGGCGTATTATGGAGGCGAGTTGTGACGTCTGCGAGGCACTGCAACAAAAACGGGGTGCGTGATGGCAAACCTAGTCGTTCCGAGCGTGGGAGGCTGGTACCGGCACACGGATGGCCGCGTATTCGAAGTGGTCGCGTTGGATGAGCCTTCGGGCACCATCGAGACCCAGCATTTCGATGGCACCGTCGAGGAGATCGACGTCGACACCTGGGATGACCAGGAGCCGATGGAGATACAGCCGCCGGAGGACTACACCGGCTCGATGGATCTACAGAAAGAAGACTACGGCGTGGACTACGACGATAGTCCGCACGCCGTCTGGTTCGATCCCCTCGATTACTTCGACGCCGGCGATCGCTGATCCGCGAAGACCGCGGTCAGTCCTGCCCTGCGCCAGCCGCCTGCGCTGGCGCCACCTGCACACGCCCGTCGTCCACGCGGACGGCCACCGCCTGCAAGCGCTGGCCCGGACAGGGCCCCGCGATGCATTCCCCACTCAAGCGATCGAAGATGGCGCCGTGCGAGGCGCAGATGAGGTGCTCTTCGTCTGGCGTCAGGAACGCGTCGGGCGCCCAGTTCATGGGATGACCCGCATGGGGACACACGTTGCGATAGGCCGCTAGCGCATCGCCCACGCGCACCACGAAGCCCCAGTGGTCCCAATCCTCGTGGGTGAACCCTCGCGTGCCTGGGTCCTCGAACTCTTCCAAGGGCGCGACGTCTACCCACGCACTATCATCACTCACCAATTCACTCCCGCACCGTAGTAGCCAGTCCATGCAGCATGCCAGATAACGCCAACACCGCGAGTGCCTCGAGCACGAGCCCCCTGGAGCGCCCGCAGCTATGGCGGCAGAAGGCCTTCTGGATCGGCGTGCTCTATTTCTCGCAGGGCTTTCCCCTCGGCGTCTTCTACGAAATCCTGCCGGTGTACTTCCGTGCCCAGGGCGTGAACCTCGGTGATATCGGGTTCCTGAGTCTGCTCGGCCTGGGCTGGACGCTGAAGTACCTGTGGGCTCCCATCGTCGGTCACCTGCGGGGCTTTCGCCGGTGGATGTTCGTCGTCGACCTCGCGATGGCGGCCCTGCTCAGTCCCCTCGTCTTCTCCCTCGGCTTCGGCCCCTGGGTGTGGATGATGATCGGCTTGTTCGTGGTCATGTCCGCCACCAACGACATCGCGATCGACGCGTACACGATCGAACTGGTCAACAAGCAAGAACTCGGCATCGCCAACGGCTTGCGCGTGGCGTTCTACCGAGCGGGCATGATCGTTGCCGGCTTTGCGCTGGCGATGCAGAACCTGATTGGCTGGAGCGGAGTGTACGCCTGCACCTGCGCCCTACTGATCCTCTGCGCCTTCGCCTGTCGTCTGGCGCCCGCGGAGCAACCGCTCGAGAGGCCGCCCACGCTGGGGTTGCGCGAGGAGCTCTTCACCGTCGTGCGCACGCCGCCGGCCATGGCATCGGTGATCGCCATGCTCCTAGGCACCGCCTGGATCGTGAACAAGACGGTCAAGTTTGCCGACGGCATCGCCGGCTTCTGGTGGTACGCCCTGGGGGCCTCGGCGCTGATCTGGTTCGCCCTCACCCTGCTTGCGAGTCAGCGCAGCGCGGCACAGGCCGCCGATAAGGACGGCGCCCAGCCCATCGACCAGGGACTGATGTTCGGCGCCATCATCGGCATGCTCCGGCGCCCGGGCATGGTGGTGGTGCTGATCTTCATCGTGACCTTCAAGCTCGCGGACACCACCATGGGCTTCATCGTCAAGCCGTTCTGGCTGGATGTGGGGTTCTCGCCGGCGCAGATCGGCCTGGTGTCCGTGAACATCGGCCTAGCGCTTTCGATAGCCGGCGGCCTGATTGGCGGCCTGATCACCGACCGCATCGGGGTCTTCCACGCCCTGTGGACTCTCGGCCTCACGCAGATGGTCTCCAACCTCGGCTACTGGGGTGTTTCCCTAGCGCTACCCCTGGCGCCGGAGACGCCGCCGGACCTGTTCGCGCAGACCATCATGTACTCGGCGTCGGCCGTGGAGTCCTTCACCCAGGGGCTGGGCACCGGCGCGTTCCTGGCCTTCCTCATGTCCATCGTGAACAAGCGCCGCTCCGCAGCCGAGTACGCGCTGCTCTCCTCGATGTTCATTTTCGGCAGGTCCGTGGCCGGTTGGGTCGGCGGCAACCTGAGCGAAGTGATCGGCTATCAGGACACCTTCCTGCTCACCTTCCTGGCCGGCATCCCGGCGTACCTGCTGCTGCCGTGGGTCTATCGCCTGCTGAAGTGGACCGAGACCCAACCCGAGTTCGTCCAGGGCGAGGAGGACGAGGCTCAGAAAGCGTAGTCGATGATCAGCGGCGCGTGATCGGAGAAGCGCTTCTCGCGGTAGACGCGAGCCTTGCTGACGCTGCCCGCGAGGGAAGGCGATAGGATTTGATAGTCGATGCGCCAGCCGACGTTGTTGGCGTAGGCCTGGCCGCGGTTCGACCACCACGTGTACTGCTCCTCACGCTGGTCGACCTCGCGGAAGGCATCGACGTAGCCGTAGTCGTCGATCAGCGTGTCCATGAAGGCACGTTCCTCCGGCAGGAAGCCGGAGTTCTTCTGGTTGCTGCGCCAGTTCTTGATGTCGATGCGCTTGTGGGCGATGTTCCAATCGCCGCAGATCACGTACTGACGCTCGCCCTTGGCCAAGCGCTCGAGGTGCGGGCCGAACAGGTCCAGAAAGCGCCACTTGGCGTCCTGGCGCACGTCACCGGAGGAGCCCGAGGGCAGGTACAGGGATACCACGCTCAGCTTGCCGAAGCGCGCCTCCACGTAGCGGCCCTCAGCGTCGAATTCGTCCCAGCCAGCGTGGCGATCATGGCTCGCGTCGCGCAGGCTGGTGATGATCTCGTCCGGCTCGCGGCGGGCGTAGAGGGCGACGCCGCTGTAGCCCTTCTTCTGCGCGTCCACGAAAGCATTGTGGAAGCTGCGCGGGTGGTAGAGCGCGTCGTCCAGCTGATCGCGCTGGGCCTTGGTCTCCTGCACGCACACCACGTCGGCGCGCTGGCGCGTCATCCAACTGAAGAAGCCTTTGCGGCCGGCGGAGCGGATGCCGTTCAAGTTGGCGGTGACGATACGCATGGATGGGAATTCCTCGAAGCTGCCGCCGGTGCGGTTCGGCGGCTTATCATACGGGGCCACATGTCCTACGCCACCGTCGACGAGGCCCATGAACACGAGCAGCTCCATCCGCGATCAATTCCTCTCCCTCTGCGAGGAGGTGGGCGCCCTGCGCTTCGGTGAGTTCACCCTGAAGTCCGGCCGCGTCAGCCCCTACTTCTTCAACGCCGGTTTGTTTTCCACCGGGGAGGCGATCGCCAAGCTCGGAAGCTTCTACGCGCACACGATCGTGGAGCGCGAGCTCGAAGTGGATATGCTCTTCGGCCCCGCCTACAAGGGCATCCCCCTGGTCACGGCCACGGCGGCCGCCCTCGCCACCGAGCACAAGCGCAACCTGCCCTTCGCCTTCAACCGCAAGGAGGCCAAGGACCACGGGGAGGGCGGGCATCTGGTGGGCGCGCCCCTGGCCGGTCGGGTGCTGGTGGTGGACGATGTGATCACCGCCGGCACGGCGCTTAGGGAATCGGTGCAGATCATTCGCGCGCAGGACGCGGACCCCGCCGCCGTGCTCATCGCCCTGGACCGCCAGGAGCGGGGCCAGGGTGAGCTGTCGGCCATCGATGAGGCGCAGCGCGAGCTGGGATTGCAGATCGCGAGCGTGGCGTCGCTTCACGATTTGACACAATGGTTGCGCGCCGACGGGAACAGATCACAGATTCTGCAGTCCCTAGAAGACTACCGGGCGAGGTACGGGGTCCAATGACGTGTCTGGGCCCGCCGGCGGCGGTAAACTGATCGTCCACGTCGTCGATCGGGGACAGGTCCGGTCGCCGAGTCCCTCCATCCAGGCAGCGCAGAGTTGATATGTAACGTGTTCAGTCGCCAGCACAAATCGTGGGTTCGCTCGGTGGGGCTTTGCCTCCTCGCCTGCGTGCTTACCAACGGTGCCGTCGCGAAGGAGTACAAGCGCTGGGTGGACGAGAACGGCGTTACGCACATCGGCGATAGCGTGCCGCCGGAGTACAAGGACAAGGAGATTGAATCCCTGAACGATCAGGGCGTGGTCACCGGCAAGACACCGCGCGCGCCAACCGCCGAAGAGCTCGCACGCCAGAAGATGGAAGCCGAGCGCGAGGCCGCTCGCGCCGCCCTCGCGGAGCGCCAGGCGGAGTACCGCGACAACCTCTTCCGCTCCTACGCCACGATCGGCGATTTGGAGGCCTACCACGAGTCTCGGATGGAAGCGCTTTACTACCGCCAGTCGATCAACGACCACAAGGTGCGCGAGCTGCGCGACGAACTGCGCTCGCTCATGACCAAGGCGAGGGAATTCAACTTCCCGTACTCGCCGCAAAGCGCTCTGCCGCCGATGCCGGAAGATCTGTTGCTCGATCTGCAGGTGGCCAACCAGGCCCTGAGCGAGCGCCAGGAAGATGCGGAGAACCTGCGCCGTAAGCTCATCGAGCAGGAGCGGCGCTTCGAGTCAGACCTCGAGATCTATCGCGAATTCGCCACCCCGGACGCCCTGCGCCAGACGAGCACCGGCGCCAGCGGGCGCCGCTGAGGACGGCACGCGCCCCGATCGCTACTCCGTCCCGGAGTGGCCGAAACCGCCTTCCCCGCGATCGCTTACCTCGAAGCGCTCGACTTCCTCGAAGCGCACCTGCACGACCGGCACGAACACCATCTGCGCGATCCGCATGCCCGGCGTAATCTCGCGCGCGAAGCGTCCACGATTCCACATGGATACGTACACCTGACCTTGGTAATCGGAGTCGATCAACCCGGTCAGGTTACCTAGCACCAGCCCTTGCTTGTGACCGATGCCCGAACGGGGCAAAAGCACCGCCGCAAGCGAGGGATCCCCGATGTGGATGGCAAAGCCTGTGGGGATGAGCTCCGTCGCCCCGGGCTCCAGTTTCAGCGGCTGCTCGATGCACGCCCGCACGTCCAGACCCGCCGCTCCCTGGGTGGCCAATTCCGGTACGCCGAACTCCCGCAGGCGGGGGTCCAGCACCTTCAGCGAGATCGAACGTAGCTCCTCAGGCATTGCGCTATCCTCTCGTCGCTCGGTACCGCTCGCCGATCACGTCCACCAGGGAACGGGCCAGAGCGAGCTTCGGTAGATGGCCGAGGGCGCGGCTGCCATCGGCCCAAAACACAGTGATGTCGTTGTCCGCACAGTCGAAGGCGCGCGTGGCCCCCACCAGGTTGCCGGCGATCATGTCCAGGCGCTTGCGCTCGAGCTTGTGGCGCGCGTTGTGCTCGAGATCGCGGGTCTCCGCAGCAAAGCCGACGCTGAACGGCGGCTCCGGCAGCGCGGCGACGGCGGCCAGGATGTCCGGCGCCGGATGCAGCTCCAGCACCATCCGATCGCCCAGCTGGGCCTTCTTCATCTTGTGCTCGGCTGGCTCGCGACACTCGTAGTCCGCCACGGCCGCCGTGCCGATGAATATGTCAGCCGACACCGTTCGCGCCATCACCGCCTCATGCATGCTGCGCGCGCTCTCCACATTCACCCGCTCGACACCTGACGGCGCTGCCAGGTGCGTTGGACCACTTACAAGTACCACATCCGCGCCCGCCTCTACTGCGGCCTGGGCCACGGCGTAGCCCATCTTCCCCGAGCTGCGGTTGCTCAGGAAGCGCACGGGATCCAGCGGCTCGCGGGTGGGTCCGGCGGTGATCAATACGCGTAGGCCCGCGAGCGCCTGGGACACGGCCGAGGCCAGGGGCGCGTCGCCACCGACCAGCGCGCTCACGATCTCCTCCGGCTCCAGCATCCGCCCAGCGCCCTCTTCGCCGCAGGCTTGGGATCCCTCACCGGGCCCGAGCAGGGTGACACCGCGCTGCGCCAGCACCTCGCGGTTAGCTTGGGTGGCCGGGTGCTGCCACATGGCGCGGTTCATCGCCGGCGCCATCACGATGGGCGCTTCCGTGGCCAGGCAAAGGGTGCAGAGCAGGTCGTCGGCCAGCCCGTTGGCCAGGCGGCCGAGGAGGTGCGCCGTGGCCGGTGCGATCAGCACCAGATCTGCCCAGCGCGCCAGTTCGATATGCCCCATGGCCGCCTCCGCGGCGTCGTCCCACAGGGCGTCGCGCACGGGACGGCCGGAGAGCGCCTGCAGGGTCAGGGGGGTGATGAACTGGGCGGCACCGGCGGTCATCACCACCTGCACCTCGGCGCCCTGCTCGCGCAGACGCCGCACGAGCACCGCACTCTTGTACGCTGCGATACCACCACTCACGCCCAACAGGACGCGCTTACCTTCGAGCTTGCCGGCTGCGGCCAAGGTCCGCTCCCCTCACCGATCGGATTAGTGGGCACATCATAGCGATAAGCCGACGCGCAAACCTCTACCGCGCGCGCAAACTTCGGTTGAGCCTTAAGCCCCGGAGGCGCCTCCCCGCGCTCGTGACGCCGTTGATCCATCCACCGACCCGAGAACGCCCGCGTGAGCGCTTGCTGCAGCTAGGGCCGCGCGCCATGTCCAGCGTCGAGCTGTTGGCGATCGTGCTGCGCCATGGCAACCGCCAGCAATCCGCCTACGAGATCGCCAGCGCCCTGTTGGGCCACTTCGGCAGCGTGCGGGCGCTACTGAACGCCAGCCAAGAGCGCCTGTGTGCCGTGCCCGGCGTGGGCAGTGCGCGCTACGCGGAATTGCAGGCCGCGGTGGAACTCGTGCGCCGGCACCTGGAGGAGGCGCTCGACCGCCCCGAGGCCTTCAATACACCGCAGGCGGCGAGCGAGTTTCTGCGCGCACGCCTGCGCGATCTGCCCCACGAGGTGTTTTGCTGCTTCTACCTCGACAACCGAAATCGCCTCATCTGCTTCGAGGAACTCTTCCGGGGCACCGTCGATGGCGCCAGCGTGCACCCGCGCGAGGTGGTCCGCCAGGCCCTGGAGCACAACGCCGCAGCCATGATCGTCGCCCATAACCATCCCAGTGGCGTGGCGGAGCCGAGCCACGCCGACGAGGCGATCACGCGACGCCTGCGCGATGCCCTCGCGCTGGTGGAGGTGAGATTAGTCGACCATCTGGTGGTCGGAGACGAGAGCTACACGTCCCTGGCTGAGCGCGGACTACTGTAGATACCTTACGACCTCGTATAGCTATCGATAGCGATCGGCTAACGCTCGGCTGGGGACTCCCGGCGGGCGTAGAAGCCCTCGAACCAAGCCTGCCAGGTCTCGCCATCATCGCCCGACTGTTCGAAAAACTGGCGCACGCGGCCATCCTCCAGGGGCGTCCAGGTGCCGCGGAAGGGTTGCGTGGTGGCGTTGCCCACGTACTCGATGGTGCCCGTCAGCACCATCGACTCTCCGGTCCAACCGCCGCTGATGTCGATCAGGGCGCCGGACGCGCTGTGCCACACCTGGCGCCAGCGGTCAGAGGCGGGGCTGTAGAAGTTCATGCTCATGCCAGTGCTGCCCGAGGCGCCGGTCCACTGCTCCAGGAGCACGCAGTTGCCCTCGCGACGGGTGATCCGGTTCACGCCCGCCACGTTGCCGTCCGCGGTGCGCACCTGCCAGTCGCCGAGCCAGAAGTCGAAGGCGCGAAAGGCCTCGCCCGCACAGGGCTTGGAGGGTGGGGACGGCGGCGCTGCCGTGCCGGCGGTCGAGGTCTGCGCGCTCGCGGTCGCGCCCAGGGCCAAGCTCAGTCCGAACGCTGCTGCGCAGCTCGCGAGCGCGCTGCACGGCCGCTGATCACGGCATTTTTTGGTATCGAGCACCGATTCGCCCCCCTCGTGCATCACGGGTGTGTCCGGATGCGACAATTGTTTTACGCACGAGTTGCCCCAAAAAACCGCTGATCGGCCATATTGGGCCGTCGAACAGCGCTGCCTAGGGCTCGGGTGCTTGATTCCAACGCGTCCGGACTCAAACCTTTCCTGTCGCGCGAAGCATCCAAGGCCCCACGACGAACAGCCGCGGAACGCGATGAGACCCATGACGGCAACGGTGATCGACATTCGAGCGAATCAATCCGAGGACGAGCGGAGCGACGAGCAGCTGGTGAGCCTGGCCCGCACCGGCGATACGCGGGCCTTCGAGACCCTGTACCGGCGCCACAACGCGCGGCTCTACGCCGTGTGCCTGCGCCTGACCGCGGACACCGCGGCCGCGGAGGACTGCGTGCAGGAGGCGTTCGTGAACGCCTGGAACGCGCTCGGCAACTTCGCCGGCGATAGCCGCTTTAGCACCTGGCTGCATCGAATCGCCGTCAACCAGGCCCTCGGCCTCAAGCGCAAGTGGAAGCGTCGTAACGCCCACCTCAAGCTGGTCAGCGCGCACAGCGACGAAGACGGCGAGATCATCGACCCCTTGGATCGCGTGGCCGCGCCCACGCCGGACGACGCGGCCCAGCTCGATCTGGAGCAGGCGATAGCCGAGCTTCCGGAACAGGCGCGTAAGGTATTTGTGCTGGTATCCCTGCATGGTTTCACGCACGAGGAGGCCGGCGACGCCCTGGGGGTCGCCGCGGGTACCAGCAAGGCGCAGCTGCATCGCGCGCGCCAGCTGCTCAAGCAGCGTCTCGTGCGTTGAAGGAGAGACGAGAGATGAACGACCAAGAACTCGACCAGGCCATTCGCGAGCTGCCCCGGCAGATCACACCGCCGAACGACCTCTGGCCACATATCGAGAAGCGCCTGACGCCGCGCGACGAGCTCGGCGCCGAGGCGCGTGCGTCCGAGACGGTCGCGGCCAGAGCCACCGGCAACGGTCACCTCTGGGGCCTCGCCGCCACGGTGCTTCTGGTGGCCACGGCCAGCCTGACCACCTTCGTCGCCACCCGTGCCCACTACGCACCAACCGGCATGCGGGACGCGCTGGTCGCCCAGCTGCCCGCGCCGACCGATGAGTTCACCCCAATCGCCGCCAACGTGCTACCGGTCGACTACACGATGGCCCGGGGCGAACTGATGGCGATCCTCGAGGCCAGCCTGGAACGCCTCGATCCCGCGTCGCGTCGCGTGGTGGCGGGCACTCTCCTCGAGATCCGCGCCGCGCTCACCACCATCGAGCTGGCCTTGGCCGAAGACCCGGACAACGCCTCCTTACAGCAGCTACTCGTCACCACCAGCCAGCAGGAACTGAGCTTGCTGAAGTCGGTGCAGCGCCTCGCCCAAACCGCTCAGCAGGTCATCGAGATATGAGCCAGACGTATTGCTTCCGGTCGCTGATGCAGGCGTTGTTGTGCGCCTCGCTGGTGAGCGCAGCCATCACGCCCGCGATGGCCGACACCACGGTGGAACGTGAGTTTGCCCTCGCCGACGGCGGTAGCCTCAAGATCATCAACGTGCAGGGCAAGATCGACGTGCGCGCCTGGTCGCGCAGCGAGGTACGCCTGGTGGCGGAGCTCGAGGGCGATCCCGAGTCGCTCATCGTCCAACACGACGATGACCATGGGGAGATCCGCGTCGAGGCCGACAAGCGCTGGTACGGCCGCAGCGACAGCCGCGATGCGGACCTCACCATCGACGTGCCCGAGAACATTCGCCTGGAGATCTCCAGCGTCAGCGCCGACGTGTCCGTGGACGGCCACCGCGGTGACCAGCGCGTGCAGAGCGTGAGCGGCGACATCGAAGTCGACGGCACCAGCCAGGACGTGCAGTTGGAGACGGTCTCCGGCGACATCGAGTTCGACGGCAACGGCGCCGAGGGCCGCTTCTACGTCAACGCCGTGAGCGGCGATGCGGAGGTGGACGACGTCAACGGCGAGGTGCGCGTCAGCACCATCTCGGGCGATGCCCGCGTGCGCAGTGACGTGCTGGACGAGGCGAAGCTCGAAAGCGTCTCCGGCGAGATCACCCTGCGCGGGCATCTGCGCAAGCAGGCTCGCCTGCGGGCTGGATCCGTCTCCGGCGAGGTGACCCTGCACCTGTGCAAGCGGGAAAATGTCGAATTCGACCTGGAGTCGTTCTCCGGCGATATCGTGGACCGGGTCACGCGCCAGCGCCCCAAGGAAGAGGGCTGGGGCCCCGGCTCCCGACTGAGATTTCGCGAAGGCGATGGCAGCGTGCGGGTGTCTGTGAACACCATGAGCGGCAGCATCGACATTCGAGACTGCGACTAGGACCGCACCAGGGGCGCCCGGCGCAGGCCGTTGCGCCCCGCGAGACCCGCGCCTATTGCCGAACGGCGCCGCCCCCGCTAGTATGCGCGGTTCTCGATCCCCGGCCCCTGCGCCAGGGAACCACGAATTCCAAAGGTAAAGACGCCATGTCTAGGGTATGCATGGTCACGGGCAAGGGTCCGGCGACCGGTAACAACGTATCGCACGCCAACAACAGGACCCGCCGTCGGTTTCTGCCGAACCTTCACGACCACCGTTTCTGGGTGGAGAGCGAAAAGCGCTTCGTGAAGCTGCGCGTGTCCACCCATGGCATGCGCATCATCGACAAGCGCGGCATCGAAGCGGTCCTCAAGGACCTGCGCGCTGCCGGCCACAAGATCTGACGGAGTAGCGAGCCATGGCCAACTCTGCCCGCGACAAGATCCGCCTCGTGTCCAGCGCCGGCACCGGGCACTTCTACACCACCACCAAGAACAAGCGCCTGCATCCGGAGAAGATGGAAGTGCGCAAGTTCGACCCGCGCATCCGCCAGTACGTGATGTACAAGGAAGCGAAGATCAAGTAAGGCCTCCCGGCCGCCCTCAGTGGCGGTCAGGCGTTGCCCCAAACGAGAAAGGCCGCTCCAGAACATCTGGAGCGGCCTTTCTTTTTGGTCGGTCGCGAAGCTCCCCGGCGCCGGGGAGCCCGGTAAGCGGTTCAGGCAGTCTGCATGCGATAGCGACGCAGGCGCGCTGAGAACTCCTCGAGGGCACGGATGCCACTCGCCTCGGCCTCTGCGCACCACTCGCGCATCATGTCCACGAGGCGCTCGTGGGAATGCACACCGCTCCACATCTGACGCAGACGCTCGCGGAATTCGTGCACCTTTTGCAGCTGCTCGCTGTTGGCCAGCACATCGCCCAACTCGCGCCGAGAGGGATCGTCCAGCAGCTGAGGGCTGCGGATCATGAGCTTACGAGCGCGACGCAGAAGCTGACGCCAGCGGGCGTCCTCCGCTTGCTTCGCCTCCGTCGCGAGGACGGGCAGGGTCACGCGCTTGCCGTAGTCGCGCAGCACGTGCATGCGGTTGGTGATGATGGCGCGCATAGTCTCGAGGTCCACGGCGGGCTCATCCATCGCCGCGATGACCGGCTTGGGAAAGACCCGACGCACCTTCGCCAGCCCCACGGCGGACAGCATCTGGATCCACAGCCAACCGATGTCGAACTCCCACTTGCGCACCGAGAAGCGCGCCGAGCTCGGGAAGGCGTGGTGGTTGTTGTGCAGCTCCTCGCCGCCGATCCACAAACCCCATGGCGTGATGTTGGTGGACGCATCCTCACACTCGAAGTTGCGGTAGCCGGTGTGGTGGCCGACGCCGTTGATCACACCCGCAGCGAAGAAGGGGATCATGAGCATCTGCAGGCCGAACACCGTGATCCCGGCGACGCCGAACAGCGCCAGGTCGATCAGCGCCATGCAGGTGGGCCCGGCGAAGCGCCAGCGGGCGTAGAGGTTGCGCTCGATCCAGTCATCGGGCGTGCCGCGGGAGAACTTGGCCACGGCCTCCGCATCCTTGGCGGCGTTGCGGTACAGCTCCACCCCCTCGAACACCACCTTCTTCAGACCGTGGACCTGCGGGCTGTGAGGATCGTCTTCCGTCTCGCAGTGAGCGTGGTGCTTGCGGTGCACGCCCACCCACTCGGCGGTGACCATGCCCGTGGACAGCCAGAGCCAGAAGCGCATGACATGGCGGACGATCGGGTGCAGATCGACCCCTCTATGGGCCTGATCGCGGTGCAGGTACAAGGTGACCGACGCGATTGTCATCTGCAGGAAAATTAGCGTGAGTATCGTCACGCCCCAGAACTTGAGGTTCAGTAAGCCGTCGAGATAGTCCATCCAATCCTCGGGAGAGTGTCGTGGATATTGCACCGCAATATACGCCGGTGCGAGGGGCACTGTAGCGGAGCGCTGCAGCCGCTGACAAATCCAGCAGGGCGATCTTGCGATGGCCCGGGCCCAGCAACCGACGATGCACCGTAGGCCGATACTCGAATTCGCGATATCCGCAATCACCGTAAAGGCGGCTAGGTTGGCGCCGCGCCGCCCACGGATGGGGAAATGCTAACGTGCCACCCCGAGATCCTCGCTGGCCGAGGTCACAGGCCGACAACCCGGTCCGCGCTGAAGGAGACCCGTGCCCGAGTTACCCGAAGTGGAAACCACCCGCCGCGGCATCGCCCCGCACGTGGAGGGCAGCACCCTGCGCGAAGTGGTGGTGCGCGAACCTCGCCTGCGCTGGCCCGTGCCAGCCACCCTGGCCGCCGACAGCGCAGACCAGCCCCTGGAGGGACTGACGCGGCGAGCAAAGTACCTGATCTTCCGCCTGCCCCGCGGGAACCTGCTGCTTCACTTGGGTATGTCGGGCAGCGTGCGGGTGATCGAGGCAGCCACCGAACGGGCGTTGAAGCTCCACGACCATGTGGACCTGCGCTTCGATCGCGCCACCCTTCGCTTCAACGACCCGCGACGCTTCGGCTCCCTGCTGTGGGCGCCGCATCCGGTCGAGTCCCATCCGCTGCTCGCCGAGCTGGGCCCGGAGCCGCTCGGGGATGACTTCGACGGCGACTACCTCTTCGCTCGCTCGCGCGGGCGCCGCGGCGCCGTGAAGAACTTCCTCATGGACGGCCACGTGGTGGTGGGCGTGGGCAACATCTACGCCAGCGAGTCATTGCACGAGGCGGGTATCTCGCCGACCCGACCCGCCGGGCGCGTCTCACGCGCTCGTTACCACCGCTTGGCGCAGACCGTGCGCGAGGTGCTGCAGCGAGCGATCGACAGCGGCGGCAGCACCCTACGCGACTTCCTGCGCAGCGACGGCTCGCCCGGCTACTTCCAACTGAAACTCGCCGTCTACGGCCGCGAGGGCGAACCCTGCCGCACCTGCGGCAGCGCGATTCGCCAGCGCGTGATCGGCCAACGGGCGAGCTACTACTGCCCGCAATGCCAGCGCTAGCTTCGCTCGAGCAGCCACCAAAGCGCCGCGCCTAACGCACCGATCCACAGCAATGCGATCGGCAGCAGGCGCCACTGAAAGGAACGCTTAGCTGACTTGTGGCGCAGCAGGCGCATCGCCAGCAGCGCCGCCGGCAACCCCCCGGCCGTGCTCAGCAGAAGCAACAGCGACTCGGGCACACGTACCCGCCCCGCTTCGCCCGCGAGGCGCTTGTCCAGGTGCCAGAACTGCCAAGTGCACAAGTTGATCGCCAGCAACCAGGTGCTGATCGCCCAGGCGAGGGTCAGGGCGGGCGTGAGCTCGGGGAAGGTGGGGGCCAGGCGATGGACCAGCCAGACGGAACCGCCCAGCAAGATGGCCAACCAGAACGCGACGCAGAGCGCGGCCCGAAGGTGGTGGGCCTGCACGGCCGCATGGAGCTTGGACACGCGCCTAACGCGTTCCGCGTGCGATCATCCAGCCGCCTCGCCCGGATCGGCCTCGGCGAGATCGCGCTCGAGCGCATCGCCGGCCATGAACCAACGCGACGGCGGCTCACCGGCCATCAGGCGATGGTGGATGGCGAGCTCTCGATCGCGCACGGCCCCCAAGAAACGATCGGCTCCGTGCATGTGGCGGAAGGCGACGAAGCCGCGCTCCACGAAGTCCTGCAGCTCGCCGAAGCCCATCATGTGGGCCGGCCCGTGGGCCAGTTTCACGGCCGTGTAGAGCATGGGATTGGGCACGACGCGGTCGAGGGTGCGCCCGAGCTGCACCACCAGGTCGATCTGCCGTTGACGCTGTTCCACCTCGCCGATGCGCCGATAGGCCTCGGCGTAATCCTCGGCCCGCAGTTCCTCGCCCACAGTCACGTTCAGATGATCGCGCAGCTGGATCAGCATCTTCTCATCCAGCTCCTGGCTCATCGCGTGCAGGTCCATGGCCAGGGTGATCGAGGCGATCGCCTCCTCCGACAGCACCCGCGACATGAGCGGGTAGACCCGACGCACGTCGTCATCGCGCTGGCTGAAATCCCGCGCGCCGTAGATGTCGGAGAGAAAGAAGTCGACGGCCGGCTTGTAGCGGGCCTGCGCCTCGAGATCTGCGTAGGTCATGGCCAGGCGCTTTGCCTGCCAGCCCTCGAACCAGAGCATCGCCTCGTCCGGCGGACGCATGTCCACCTGACGGCCACGCACTTCGTGGCTTCTTCCTAATAACGTTGCAAGCTTTGCTAAGTGGACACCCTTGCCGCCTCGGGACTCACTCAAGAGGCCTGCTCCGCGGCCGGCGCCTTCGCTGCCAGCTCTTCATCGCGCAGGGTGCGGCGCAGGATCTTGCCGACGTTGCTCTTCGGCAGGTCCTCGCGGAATTCCACGTGGCGCGGCACCTTGTAGTTGGTCAGATGCTCGCGGCAGTGGGCGATGATCGCTGCCTTGTCGAGCTGCTGCCCCTGATCACACACCACGAACAGCTTCACGGCCTCGCAGCTCTTCGGATCAGGCACGCCGATGGCAGCGGCCTCCAGCACGGCGGGATGGCGTACCACCACGTCTTCGATCTCGTTCGGGTAAACGTTGAAGCCCGACACCAGAATCATGTCCTTCTTGCGATCGGTGATGAACACGTAGCCGCGCTCGTCCACGTAGCCCATGTCGCCGGTGCGCAGATCGCCCGCCTCGGTCATCACCTTGTCCGTGTCCTCCGGGCGCTGCCAGTAGCCCTTCATCACCTGCGGTCCGCCGATGCAGATCTCCCCGACATCGCCCCGGGGCAGGGCGTTGCCGTCGTCGTCGCGCACGGTGACGTGGGTGGAGGAGATGGGCACGCCGATCGACCCGTTGTAGGCCTCGATCGTCAGTGGGTTGATGCAGGCGGCGGGCGAGGTCTCCGTGAGGCCGTAGGCTTCGATCAACGGCTTGCCCGTGACCTCCGCCCAGCGCTCCGCTACGGCCCGTTGCACGGCCATTCCACCGCCAAGGGTGATCTTCAAGGGGCCGAAGTCGAGGCCTGAGAACCCCTCGGCGTGGAGCAGGCCGTTGAAGAGCGTGTTCACCCCGGTGATCGCCGTGAAGCGATGGCGGCGCAGCTCACCGATGAAGCCCGCCATGTCACGGGGGTCAGTGATCAGCACGTTCTTGCCGCCGATCTTGGTGAAGACGAGGCAATTCGCAGTTAATGAAAATATATGGTAGAGCGGAAGCGCCGTGATCACGATGTCCGATCCGTCACTCGTCACGGGCGACAGCCAGGCCGCCGACTGCTCGAGGTTGGACACCATGTTGCCGTGGGTCAGCATCGCGCCCTTGGCGACGCCAGTCGTGCCCCCGGTGTATTGCAGGAAGGCCAGGTCGTCGTGGGTGAGCGCGACGTCGTCCAGGGTCATCGACGCGCCCTGCTTGAGCGCAGCGGGGAGCGCCACCGCGCCCGTCAACTGCACCGGCGGCACGAGCTTCTTCACGTATTTGACGACCGCGTTGATCATCGCCGACTTCGGCCAGGGCAACATGTCGCCGATCTGAGTGGTGATCACATGCTTGAGGTCGGGCAGGTCATCGCGCACGTCGACCAGCGTGTTGGCGAAGTTCTTCAGGATCACGATGGCCGAGGCGCCCGAGTCGGACAGCTGATGCCTGAGCTCGCGCGGCGTGTACATCGGATTGACGTTCACCACGGTCATGCCGGCGCGCAGGATGCCGTAGGCCGCCACCGGGTACTGCAGCAGGTTGGGCAGCATGACGGCCACCCGATCGCCCTTGCGCAGGCCGGCGCCGTGCTGGAGCCAGGCGCCGAAGGCGGCGCTCAGGCGATCCAGCTCTCGGTAGGTCAGCTCGTGCTCCATGTTGCTGAAGGCGGGCTTGTCGGCGTAGCGCTCGCAGCTCTCCTCGATCACCGCCTTCACGGAGGCGTAACGCTGCGGCTCGATGTCCTGGGGCACGCCAGGGGGATATTCCTGAAGCCAGATTCGCTCGTCCTGGGGCGATTCAGCGCTCGACATGGGGGTGGTCCTTCCGAATTGGGCTTGGGACGGTGGTGCAGGCGCGGATTGTGCCGTCACGGCACACCGCCTGTGAACTGATCAGCACTCTCTAGTCTCGCCTAAGGCAGCGTACAGCTTCAAACCGTGCTCTCATCGGCACCTGAGCGATGCACAGGGCACCCCGGCTGTCGGGTGGCCCACAGTGCTCGCGGTGCAAGCTTGAGATACTGAGGTCATGGCGGGACGAAGGATCAAGGCGTTTTCCGCCGGCGTGGTGCCGGTGCGGCTCTCACCCGAGGGACCTCGGGTGCTGCTGCTGCGCGCCTACCGCCACTGGGACTTCCCCAAGGGCGGGGTGGAGGCCGGGGAGAGCCCGCTGGAAGCCGCCATGCGCGAGGTCGAAGAGGAAACCGGCATCACCGACCTGGAATTCGTGTGGGGCCACGAGTTCATCGATACGGGCCCCTACGGACCTGGCAAGGTCTCCCGCTACTACGCGGCGATCACTCAGGAAGTGCATGTGGTGCTGGGCATCAACCCCGAGTTGGGGCGCCCGGAGCACCACGAGTTTCGCTGGTTTTCGCTGGATGCGGCCGTAGAGCGCCTCACCCCACGGGTGCTGTCGGTGCTGCAGTGGACCGAGCGCTTCCTCAGCGACTCGCCGTCGCCCCTGACTCGCTCAGCAGAGTCGACATAAAGGCCAGGAACTCCCGTTCCCAGTCCTCGAAGTACTGCCCCGTGCCCGGCCCGGAGAAGCCCGTGTGGATGCGACGCACCTCGCCCGCACGATCGACGAAGATCGTGGTGGGGAAGGCGAGCACGCGATTGAGCATGGGAAGGGTCTCGGCCGCCTTGGTCTTGTCGGAGCTGCCCGCCACCAAAGTGGTGTACTGGATGTCGAACTTCTCGCGGAAACGCTTCACCTGGGTTGCCGCCGTCTCGAAGTCCTCGAAGTGCTCGTACATCAGGCACACCACCTCCACGCCCAGGTCGCGATTCTGGCGGTAGTACTCGGCGAGGTACGCCGCCTCGTCGTGGCAGTTCGGGCACCAACTGCCGGCCAGCGCGACCAGCACCACTTTGCCGTCGAAGCGCGGATCGTCCAGGGACACGGGCTCCCCATCCTGATCGGGGAACTCGAAAGTGAAGCTGTCGTAGCCGGCCTTGAGGAAGGTCAGGGTCTGCGGGTCGGGTAGGGCGGCGCTGTCGTCGCGACGGGCTCGCCAGCGCTCGTGCCAGCGCGTGCCGGACCAGAAGTCACCCACCAACGTGCCGTCCTGCTGCATGCGGGCGCGGAAGAGGAACGCGTGGGCGCCATCGAAGGTGGAGAGGGCCATGCCGTCGCCGTCCACGTTGCCCGCCAGGTAGCGGTAGTCGCCCGTGGGCGTGAGGAAGGTGCCCTGCAGCTCACCGCCCGTCTGGGTGAATTCGCCGACGGCGGGCGAGGTCTTGCCCTCATCGTCGGTGAAGGTCACGGCCCAACGGCCGTCCAGATCCACCCGCGAGGGGTTCGCCACCTGGAAGCGATGCACGGCGCCGGGGTAAGCCTCGAAGGGCATCACCTGCAACTCACCGCCGCGCTTGACCAGCGTCAGGTCGCCCGCCAGGGAGCCGTCCTCGCGCAGGGTGGCGGCGATGCGGTTGTTGAAAGCGGGAAACTCGAACAGCAACTCGTTGCCCTCCTGGGCGACCCGCCCGACCGGCACCCGCTCCTCTCCGTTCTCCACCGTCGCCGTCAGGCCCTGGGCGGACTCGGCCAGGCTCAGGGTAAACGGCAGCTCCCCACCTGGCAGTTGCACCGTGGCCCGCCAAGCCCCGAGCGCGGGCGGCACGGCGGGCACGATCGGCGCCGCATCGGCGCTGGCGGCGTCGCCTTCGGCCGTCGCACCGCCCGTGCTCCCCCCCGTGCAGGAGCTGGTCAACGCCCCGATCGCCAGGGCGCCGACCGCGAGCAAGAGCTGGCGAGCAGGAGGAACGGGACGGAACAACCGGACGCGGGGAAGGGGTGCACTCATACTGGGGGTACTCGGCCTTTCGCAGGCGATCGATGGATGGGAATGGCTGTCGATAGTCTACCGACCGTCGGCCGGCGCGAAAATTCGCGTGCCCTCAGCGATAGCCCTCGGCCTGGAGCAGGAACAGCTTGGCGTAGCGCCCTTCACGTGCGAGCAGGTCCTCGTGGGTGCCGTGTTCGACGATGCGCCCGTCATCGACCACCAGAATCTGCGAAGCGATCCGCACCGTCGAGAAGCGGTGCGAGATGAGGATCACCATGCGCCCTTCGGAGAGGGTCTGGAAGTGCTCGAAGATGGAGGCCTCCGCCGCCGCATCGATCGCAGCGGTAGGCTCGTCGAGCACCAGGATGTCGGCGTCGCGACGCATGAACGCGCGCGACAAGGCGATCTTCTGCCACTGGCCGATGGAGAGCTCACGCCCCCCGGGGAACCAGCGACCGAGCTGGGTCCCGTAGCCCTCCTCCATCTTGTTCACGAACACGTCGGCCTGGCCGCGCGAGGCCGCGTCCCGCCAACCCGCCTCGTCGTCGAAGCGGCTCACGTCACCCACGCCGATGTTCTCGCCCACCAGGAATTGGTAGCGCACGAAGTCCTGGAAGATCACCCCGATGCGCTCGCGCAGGCGGTGGGGATCCCACTCGCGTAGATCCAACCCATCGAGCTTGATCACCCCGTGGGACGGCTCGTAGAGACGCGTGAGCAGCTTGATCAGCGTGGTCTTGCCCGATCCGTTCTCCCCCACCAGTGCCAGGCTCTCGCCCGTGCGCAGGTGGAAGCTCACGTGTGCCAAGGCGGGTGTCTTCGACCCGGGGTAGGTGAAGCTCACGTCCTCGAAGCGCAGGCCATCGCCAGGGTCGGGGCCTACCGTGGCGGTGCCTTCGAGCGCTGTGACCGGTTGCTCCAGGTACTCGTAGAGGATGGAGAGGTAGAGGTTGTCCTCGTACATGCCGCCGATCGAGGACAGCACGGCGGACACCGACGACTGGCCCTGCTTGAACAGCAGCAGGTACATGGTCATCTCACCGAGGCTGATGCCCCCGCGCACCGCCGACAGGGCCGTCCAGGCGTAGGCGCCGTAGAAGGCGCCCGTGCTCAGCAGCCCTAAGATGAAGCCCCAGAAATCGCGGCGGATGGTCAGGGCTCGATCGCGATCGAAGAGCTTGTCGAAGATGCCCCGGTAGCGATCCAGCAACTGCGGGCCGAGCTGGAACAGCTTGACCTCTTTCACGCTGTCCTCGCGGGCCAGCACCGTCTCCAGGTACATCTGGCGCCGGGTGTCGGGAGAGCGCCAGCGGAACAGGCGGAAGGCATCGCCGGAGAACTTGGTCTCAGCGAGGAAGGCGGGTACGCCCGCCACGGCGATGATCAGCACCGCCCAGGGTGAGAACTGAAGCAGGATCGCGGCGTAAGAGACCAGCGAGATGCCGTTCTGCACGACGTCAAAGGTTTTGTTCACCAGCCCTAGGGGCCGCGTCGAGGCTTCGCGCCGGGCGCGGGTCATCTTGTCGTAGAACTCCGAGTCCTCGAAGTGGCTGAGCTGCAGGGTCAGCGCCTTCTCCAGGATCATCGTGTTCACGCGGTGGCCGAGCATCGCGCGCAGGAGTGACCGGCACACGTTGATGCCGCGCTGGGTGGCGGCGAGGAGCGCGACCAGCAGGGCCTCCAGGCCGACGTAACGCACAATGGCGTCGAGCTCGGTGGCGCCGGTGGCCTCGTGCACGGCCATGGCCGCCACCACGGCATCGACGATCAGCTTGCCCACCCACGCCACCGCCGCCGGCAGCACGCCAGCGATCAGGGTGAGCAGGGCGAAGGCGATGGTCAGGCGGCGGCTGGTCGACCAGACGAGCTCCACAGCCCGGCGACTGTAGCGGAACACACCGAGAAACTGGCGCAGGCCACGGGCAGGCTCGACGGGAATGCTGTGACTACTCACCTAGCTTGAAACGACCACTCTGCGGCAAAGGGAAACGACGGAACCTCAGTCGCGCTCACCGTCCTCACCGATGAGCATCGACGCCCCCGCGCTCGCGAGGCTCACGATGACCCACGCGAAAAATGCCGTCGTGAGTCCCTGGATCTCGAAGCCCGGCACCAGGCTACTGGCGAGCAGGAGCATGGCGGCATTGAGCACGAACAGGAATAGACCGAGGGTGATGATCGTAAAGGGAAAGGTGAGGAAGGTCAGCACGGGCCTGATGAAGGCGTTAACCAAGCCGAGCACCGCAGCGCTGATCACCAGCGTCGGCAGATCATCGATGATGACCTTGTCCAGCAGCTCGTCCGCGACCCACAGGGCGAAGGCCGTGATGAGCAGCTGTATCAGCATGCCGCGCATGGAACGCCCTCCTTCTATACCTGCGGTCTGATGAGGCGATTATCGCAGGGCTGAGGTCGAGCGCGCAAAACGCCCGGCGCCTAGGGGGTGGCGCCGGGCGTCGGGTGGCTCAAACGTCGTGGTAACGACGCAGGCGGACGGCACCCACGGTGAAGACCGCGGCGATCACGAGCCCGATCCACAGGCCAGGCGCCGTCAGCAGCGCGATCGGATCGGGAATCTCCAGCAGCGACAGGGGGGCCTCGATGTCGCCGAAGTCATCGAAGATGTCCTCGAAGTCGTCGCTGGAGAAGCGAACCTCATCGTCATCCGTGTTGAGGGCGTAGTAGCCGAAGTCGCGCACGTGGCCACCGATCCAGTCGATCAAGTTCTGCGTGCGGAACAACAACCACTCGAGGTACATGAGCGCCGCCGGGATGCCGAGGGCCCACAGGAACGGTGCGTTACGCGCCGCCGAGGAGACCAGCAGCAGCCAAGCCGCGAAGGGCGCGAACCAGATCGCCTGAGCCATTACCACGTAGAGCAGGAACAGGGGCCCCGAGATCCACGGTGCGTGCAGCCACAGCAGGGTGATCGGGTTCTCCCCGAGCGCCAGCAGGCCCACCGACAGGATGATGCCGTTAAGGGCGAAGGCGATGATCACCGCCACCATCTCCACCAGGCCCACGGCGACCAACCCGGTCAGCAGCTTGGCCACCACGGACTGCGTGTCCGACACCGGCAGCGACCGCCAGAACAGGACGCTGCGGTCCTTACGCTCGCCGTACAGGCTGTCGAGGAGGTAGAAGCTCGCCACCGCACTCATGAGCAGATTGAACGGCACCGCGAAGGGAATCAGGCTGACCGACAGCAGGCTGCGCAGCATGACGCGTACGCGCTCCGGGTCCGCCGAGCGCAGCTCATCGAGGGCGTAGTTCACCTCGCTGCCCACGCTCAGGCCCTTCGCCACCGCGAACAGCGAGGCAGCCAGAATGATCAGGGTGAGAATGCCGGGAGCGAAGAAGATCGATCGGTGCTCGAGCAACTCGCGCCGGACCAGGGTCAGGGTGGTGTTCATGCTGCCACCTTCGAACTGGGTGCCATCTTGGCCACGAAGAGATCCGCCACGCTCGGGCTGTGCACCTCGCCGAGGCTACTCAGCGTGTCGCGGGGCTGACCTTCGAAGAGGAATACCTTCTTGCCGAACATGCTGCGCTCGTACACGGGCTGCAAGGCCTGCGCCTGGGCCACCTGATCGGGGTGCACCAGCACCTCGAGGTAGCGGTCGGCCATGTCTTCCATGGAGGAGTTCAGCACCAGCTCACCGCTGCGGATGAACATCAGGTGCGTCAGGATGCGTTCGATCTCCTCCACCTGGTGAGTGGTGACGAGGATCGTGCGCTTCTCATCGAAGTAGTCCGTCAGCAAGGTCTCGTAGAAAGCCTTGCGATAGAGCAGGTCGAGGCCGAGGGTCGGCTCGTCGAGCACCAGCAGACGGGCTTCGATCGCCATCACGATGGCCAGGTGTAACTGCACCGTCATGCCCTTGGACAGCTCCTTGATGCGCGCCTTCGGTCGTACCTCCGTGCGCTCGAGGAAGTCGAGGGCGCGCGAGGCATCGAAGCGCGGGTGCAGGCCAGGCATCATCGCCAGCAGATCCTGCACGCGCAGCCAGCCCGGGAGGGTCGCCACGTCCGCGATGAAGCAGACTTCCTGCATGAGCTGCGAGCGCTGAGTGTAGGGGTTGAGGCCGAGCACGCTGAGCTCGCCGTCGCAGGGCTGCAGGCCCAGGATCGCCTTCAACACGGTGGTCTTGCCGGCGCCGTTGGGGCCGATGAGGCCCACGATCTGCCCTTCCTCGATGTCGAAGTCCAGCCCGTGCAGCACTTCCTGACGACCGAAGCGCTTGCGCAGGCCGCGGGCGGTGATCAGGGGGGTGGTCATGGCTTGTCGTCTCCGTCGTCCTTGTCTTTGGCCGGCTTGGCGTCGCCCGCGTCGTTGGCGGCACCGCCGGGGCTCAGGGCGCCTTCGTCCTGCTCCTCGGGCACGGGGGCCGCAAGCAATTCCTCTAACGACAGCCCCAGGCGGCGAATCGTCATCGCCACGCTCGGCCAGGTCTCCTGGATGAACCGGTTGCGCTCATCACTCAGGAGCAGCGCTTTGGCCCCGGACTTCACGTACATGCCACGTCCTCTCTTCTTCTCCACCAGATCCTCATCCACCAGCGCTTGGTAGCCCTTCATCACGGTCAGGGGGTTGAGCTGGTACTCGGCCGCCACATGGCGCACCGACGGCAGCGCGTCACCGTCGCCCACGACATCCTCCAGGATCATCGCGACGACCCGGTCACGTAGCTGCCGATAGATCGGCTGCGTATCGTTCCATTTCGGTTCCATCGTCAGTCTCTTACGTTGCGGCCTCGGGCGGCCTCCCGTACCGGTCGCGGGCCAACCCCGCCCAACCGGCTTAGTGAACTAGTGTTGTACCCAACTATAACACCTAAGCTCGCAGACGCAAGGGTCAAGTGGCCAAAGCGCGACCGAGATCGTGAAAACACGGGTAAACTGCGGGGCCTTTCGACCTGAGCCCCACGACCGAGCAGGAGCCCGGCACACCATGCGACCGATTCCGGAAGACGAGCTGAAAACCATCCGCGACAACTTCGAATTCACCGACACGGACGGTGATGGCACCGTCGATTTCTCGGAGTTTTCCAAGTTACTACAGGTGCTTAGCCCGGAGTCGTCCGTGCAGCAGGCAGCCGAGGCCTTCTCCATGATCGATACCAACAGCGACGGCTGTATCGACTACGAGGAGTTCATCACCTGGTGGAAGCAGGTGTGGTGGGAGTACTGAGCGGGCGCTGACTCGCGCCCGCCGAGCGGCGGCGCTGGAAGACCTCCAGCCCCGCCCGGTCTACTGAGCTAGCGGGCCGCCGCCTGGGCTGGCGCGGCCTTATCGCCAGCCTCTGCGCCCTCGTCGTCCTGGCGCACCCAGGTGGACGTGCAGGGGATCTTGGAGCGGTCGCAACGGTCCGCGTACTTCAGGGCGATGTCCCGCACCTCGTCCATCAGCCCCTCATCCAGGGTGGTGGGCTTCAGGCCCCGATCCAGAAAGCAGTCGTTCGCCACCCGCAGGTCGTTCTCGGGCTTCTCCTTGCGCGGGTTCGGCAGGTAATCCACCTTCACCCCGGTAAGCGAGGAGATCTTCTCCGCCAGATCCCGCACCCGGTGGGTCTCGGTCATCTGGTTGAAGATCTGCACGCGGTCGCCCTTCGCCGGCGGATTCTCGAGCGCGATCTCGATGCAGCGCACGGTGTCGCGAATGTGGATGAAGGCGCGGGTCTGCCCGCCCGTGCCGTGCACGGTGAGCGGGTAGCCGATCGCCGCCTGCATCAGGAAGCGGTTCAGCACGGTGCCGTAATCGCCGTCGTAGTCGAAGCGGTTGATCAGGCGCTCGTCGCGGCTGGTCTGCTCCGTCTGCGTGCCCCACACGATGCCCTGGTGCAGGTCCGTGATGCGCACGCCGTCGTTGCGCGCGTAGTACCAGAAGAACAGCTGATCCTGGGTCTTGGTCAGGTGGTAGATGCTGCCCGGCTGCGGCGGGTACAGGATCTCCTGGGAGACCAGCTCGCCGTTCTCCGCCTGCACCTGCACCTCGAGGTACCCCTCGGGGATCACCATGCCGGTGGTGCTGTAGCCGTACACACCCATGGTGCCGAGGTGCACCAGGTGGATGTCCTGCTGCGCCTCGACGATGGCGCACAGCACGTTGTGGGTGGCGTTCAGGTTGTTGCTCACCGTGTAGCGCTTCTGCACCTCGCCCTTCATGGAGTAGGGCGCCGCGCGCTGCTCGGCGAAATGCACGATCGCCTCCGGCCGGAACTCTTCGATCAGGTTCCGCAGACGCTGGAAGTTGTGCGCGATGTCGATGTTGGCGAACTGGATCTCGCGACCCGTGAGCTCGCGCCAGGTGTCGATGCGCTTGCCGATCGGTTGGATCGGCGTCAGCGACTGCACCTCGAGCTCGTTGTCGATGTTGCGTCGGGAGAGGTTGTCGACGATGCAGACCTCGTGCCCCTGGTCGGACAGATACAAGGCCGTCGGCCAGCCGCAAAAGCCATCCCCACCCAGAACGATTACTCTCATGCGAACGCCCCATTAGTCTTGGTGTTCAACGCCGCCCATGCCCCCGGCGACGTGACCTGTACGCCCCTGCCCTGCCCCGGCCCCCTCAAGGGATGACGCCGGTGTGGGTGGGGTCAAGAGTCGCGAATATTAGAAAGGCGGCAGTATAGTCCAACGCAGACAAGGTCATGCACCTAGGCAGGCGCCGAGATGGTATCCAGCTCCGCCGGTGAGCCCGCGAAGGCAAGCCCGGCCGCACACGCTCCCGCGTCCTCGAGATCGCCGGCCCCGCGCCCGGGTGAGCCGAGCGCTCGCTCCCTGCGCGCCCTGGTCAACACGCTCGAGGGCGGGTTCCTCGCCCTGCTGGTGATCACCGCTGGCATCGGTGGCCTGTGGGCCAGCTTCTGGCACGGAGCCTCCTCCGAAGCCGTACGCATCAACACCTTGCTCTCCGGGGCACAGTCCCTGCGCGGTGATGTGTATCGGGGCGTGAAGGAGGTCACCCGCGCCCAGCTGCAGCAAGACCCCGACGCCCTCGACAAGTATTGGCGCCTGCTCTACGGCATCGACTTCTCCTTCAACGGCCTGGAACAGAACGCCACCGAAGCGCCCGAACGCGAGGCCATCACGGACATGCGCGAGGCGTACGCTCGCATGCAGACGGCCATGAACCGGGTGTTCGCCGACGCCTCCGACGTCACCGAGCAGGCGCGCACGGAAGAACTGGACCCCGCCTACCAACGCTGGATCCTCGGTGACTTTGAAACCGCGTTTCTCGCCCTCAACGCGGCCATCATCGAGGAGCGCCAACAGCTCGAGCAGCGCCTGGCCCGTTTCAATCGTCTGGCCCCGATGCTGATCTCGATTCCTATCGCCATCGGCTTAGGACTACTGCTGTGGACACGGCGACGCTTCCGCCGACACTTCGTTGGCCCCATGGAAGCGATCCGCCAGGGCGCCGCCACCATGCGCGAGGGCGAACTCGACACCCAGATCGATGCCGACGACGCCGTGCGCGAGCTGCGTGAGCTGAGCCTCACCCTCAACGACATGGCGCAGGAGCTCATCGCGAGCCGCGACGCCCTCGTCACCCAGGAACGCCAGGCGGCCCTTGGCGCCCTCGTGCCCGTTGTTGCACACAACATTCGCAACCCCCTCGCGAGCATTCGCGCCGCCGTGCAGGTGGTGGATGTGAGCGACACCGAGGAGTGGCATGAGGTGCGCGATGAGGTGATCGCCACCGTCGATCGCCTCGGGCGCTGGGTGAACTCACTCCTGAGCTACCTGCATCCCCTGCGTCCACACCCCGTCGCCTGTACCCTGCCCCAACTCACCCACGGCGCCATGGCGCCCTGCGAAGCGCGCGCCGCGGAGAAGGGGGTCGCCCTCGAGGTAAGCCACGCGGACGCGCAGGGGTCGCTGACGGTCGATGTCGATCTCATGGAACAGGCGCTGCACGGCTTGATCAACAACGCCATCGAAGCATCACCCCGTGGCGCCACCGTAAGGATCGATACGCGCCTGGCAGGCGATGACGCCCAGCTGGCGGTACTCGACAGCGGGCCGGGGTTCACCCCCCAGACCGAGCCGGAGCAGCTGCGCCCCGGCCCCACCACCAAGCGTCGCGGCACGGGGCTCGGCATCCCCTTCGCCTACAAGGTGATCCGCGGCCACGGCGGACGCCTCGCCTTCAGCCAACGCGAAGAGGGTGGCACGCGGGCGCTGGTCGAGCTACCGAGGGAAATCACTAACGTGGAGGAACCCTCGCCTTGAGTCAGGGCTCACCCCACCTGCTACTGGTCGAGGACGAGACCCTCCTCGCCTCCGCCGTGCGCCGCCACCTGGAGCGAACGGGCTACAAGGTGGTGGTCGCCGGGGACATCGGATCGGCCCGAGACACCCTGCAGACCACCGCCAAGGAGGACGCCATCGATCTCGTGCTCCTCGACATGCGCCTGCCGGACGGCTCGGGCATGGACCTGCTGGAGCAGCTCAGCGATGCGCAGGACCCCCTCGGGGCCGGCAATCCCGCGGTGATCGTCATGACCGCCTTCGGCGGTTTGGAAGACGCCGTGGCCGCGATGAAGGCCGGCGCAGACGACTACCTGCGCAAGCCCGTGGACCTCGACGAACTCACCCTCAACATCCAACGCGTCCTGTCCCAACGCGAAGTGCGCCGACAGTTGGCCGCATCGCGCTCGCGCGAGCGAGGCCAGGCCGGTGGCGAGGTGGCCGCCGACTACCTCGGCGACACGCCGGCCGCCGCCGCCCTGCGCGAGCAGGTGACGCGCATCGCCCGCCTCGGCGCCGCCCCTATGCCACCGAACGTGCTCGTGCTCGGCGAGACCGGCACCGGCAAGGGCCTGCTCGCCCGCGCCCTGCACGAGCGCAGTGAACGGGCGCAGCAACCCTTCGTGCACGTGGACTGCACGGCGCTTCCCGCGGACCTCGTCGAGAGCGAACTCTTCGGCCACCGCAAGGGCGCGTTCACCGGCGCCACCGAAGAGCGCACCGGCCTGATCGAAGCCGCCGAGCGAGGCACCGTCTTCCTGGACGAGATCGGCGAGCTGCCGATGGAGACCCAATCGAAGCTCCTCGCGGTGTTGGAACGGCGGCGCGTGCGGCGGGTGGGCAGTTCGAGCGAGGTGAACGTCGACGCCTGGTTCATCGCCGCCACCAACCGCGAACTGGAGCAGGAGATCGAGGCCGGACGCTTCCGCGCCGATCTCTACTATCGCCTGAAGGTGCTGACCCTCGAGTCGCCGTCCCTGCGCGAGCGCCCCGACGACGTGCTCAAGCTAGCGGAACACTTCGTCGCGACGACCGCTAGACGCTTCGGCCTCCCAACCCCCGCGATCAGCCCCGAGGCGGCGAGCACGCTGAAGACTTACCACTGGCCGGGCAATGTTCGCGAGCTCAGCCATGTGATGGAGCGCGCCGTGCTGATGGGTGGCGGCGAACTACTTACCCCTGCGCTGGTGGCTGCGGACGCGGGACTGCAAAGTGGCAACGGCGGCAAGCCGCCCACGGGCATGGACGCCCTTCGCGGGCTCACGCTAGCGCAAGCTGAGCGACTTCTGATCGAAGAAGCTCTCGCCCGCACCGACGGCAATGTCTCCCAGGCCGCCCGGGAACTCGGCGTGACGCGGGAGACCCTTCGCTACCGCCTCAAGCAGCACGGCCTGAGTGGCACCTAGCCCCTAGGGGCGAGCGTCGCCGGCGATGACCAGGCACACCGGCGTGTCCGGCTGACTGCGGCAGAAGTCCGGCGCACCGACCTCTTTCCAATAGGCAACCATGCCGAGGCGATCAGCCACGGCGGTGAATCGATCCGATAGGCGCAGGGCGGGCTTTTGCAGATCGTAGAAGACGGCGGAGTTGATGAACTCGCCGTCCTCTGCCTCCCACTCGGCCACCGAGAGCGCTCGCTCCGGCCGATCGATCTCGATAAGCAGGTGGACCGCCCCGAAACCCGGCAATCGACCGTTCTGGTACGCAGCCTCGATGTTCGTCGCGAGCGCGTCGACAGCGTCACCATCATCCAACTCGACAGCGACGAACTCCATGAGCAATGGCGCCGTCCCCGGGAACGGGGATCGCTGTGCCCAGGCGCTCAGGGACTGGGGGTCGCCGCGCCGTCTCTCCACCATGCCCGTGCCGAACCAGAGGATCGGCGTCTCGATGCCGAGGTCTTCGCGGATGACGTCGAGCAGCTCGGCGCCGCGCTGCGTCTCGTGGGCCTGAAGGTGGTTCATGGCGATCTCCGTGAGCACCGCCGGCGAGGTCGGCATGAGCGCGCGCGCCTGAGCGGTGAGCTCGTTCGCGCGCTCGAACATGCCGAGTTCGCGAAAGTGACTCGCGTACCACAGGATCAGATTGCCGTTGTCCGGATCGAGCGCCAGGGCCTGCTCGTAGATCCGCTGGGACTCGGCCCAATCGCCCTTGCGCTGGGCGAAGAAGGCCATCATGGAACGGGCTTCGGCGAGTGAGGGGTCCAGCTCGAGAGCGCGGCTGGCGGCGACGATAGCCTCGTCCAAGGCGCGGCCGTTGTCCGCTTCGACCACATAGGTGGCGTAGGTCGCCCAGGCCATGGCCAGCGCCGACCAGGCAGCGGCGAACTCCTCATCGCGCTCCACGGCGGCGCCCAGCATCTTGATCGCCCGTTCGCTGGCCTCAGCGCCGCGTTGCTCCCACATGGCCCGACCGCGATGGTAGAGCCCGTTGGCCACCGGGTCGGTGGAGAGGGTGACGCCCGGCGCGGGCAGCGGCTGGCGCTCAGGTACGTAACGCAGCGCGATGATCACGCCCAGGGCCACCACGAGGATGCTCGCCACCAGCACCGTCAGCCGGTTCGCGCCCGGCCGTGATGGCATCGCCAGCGGCGCTGGTTCCTCGGCAGCGGCCTCGGTCGCGCCCAGCGCCGGGCCATCCGCCGCGCGCTCCGCGAGCCATGCGTCCAGCTCGCCGGGCAAGGCAAAGACGGTGCTCTTGGTCTCGTGCACGTGACGGTAAACCGGCAGCCCCTCCTGCGCCTCCCAGCGACGCGCCGTCCGCTCGCTGCAGCGTAGGTGGGACGCGATGCGCTTCCACCCCACGAGACGGGGCGAGGCGATACCTGAATCGCCATCGGTCATCGCGCAACCTCGCGAACGCCAACCGCCTCAGGCACCCCAGCCTCCGCGATCCGATGCGGCCAGGCACGGCCAAGCGCGGCCAGATGCGCCCATGACCGCCCGCCGGCATTGCTGAGCGCCACCGTAAAACCAAAGCATTTGCCTCGAACATCGCTCATCGAGGTGCCAACGTGCTGCCCTTTCGCCATGCCCATTACTTCGTGCTCGCCTTCCTCGTGATTACCCTGGCCGCCTTCGCACCGACCTACTTTCTGGTGCTCGACGACGCGCCTGCGGCGCACCATCTACACGGCATCACGGCCACCGCCTGGATCGTGCTGCTGATTTGCCAAAGCGCGTCCATCCATCATCGTCATTGGCGCCTCCACGCCTGGCTCGGTCGAGCCAGTGTGCTGCTCGCCCCCCTCATGGTGGCTGGCGGACTGCTGGTCACGCAGGTCACTCTGCTGCGAGAGAACTCGCCGTTCAATCTTCTGTTCGGCCACGACCTCGCCGTCGCCGACTGGGTAGCCACCTTAGCCTTCGCCCTGTTTTACGGGCTGGCCCTACGCCACCGGCGCGACCCGGAACGCCACGCGCGCTACATGCTGGCGACGTTGACCCCCCTTGTCGGCCCATCGCTGGCGCGACTGCTGGCCAACTTCGTGCCTGGTTTCGCCATAAGAGCCCCTGAAGAACTCGCCAAGTTTGGCATGGCGCTCGATGCGGCGATGGGCCTGACCACCCTCGCGCTGCTCGTGCTGCTGGTTATCGATATCAAGCGACGTAAGCCGGCGGATCCCTTTCTCCTGGCCATCGGGTGCTCGGTGCTGATGTACGTCGGCTACGCCTGGTTCGGGCCCACGGCGCTCTGGGATCGCCTGGCGGACGCGTTCGCGGCGCTGCCGGTCGGCCAGGTAGTAGCGATGGGCTTAGGCCTGGGCCTTGCTGCCGGGGCGATCGGCTGGTGGTGCCCGCACCGCGCGCACCGCAGCGAGGACGCACGGACGGCGGAGCGGTTAGCCGCCGCGGGAACCTGAGGGAGGAACCTGGCAATGGAGTTCACTATGGCAAATGCACTGTGCTGGCGCCCGATAGTCCTTGGCGCTCTCTCAATCCTCGTAGGTTGCTGGACGCCCACGTCCACGATGGCCCAGACCGGCATTGTGGATATTCACATCGATTCAGAAGTTCTGGAGAAGTTGTTGTGGGACTACTTCTACGTTCAGGAAATCTGCTCGCTTGAAGAGTTCGTATTCGAACCGGACAGCCCACCGGTCGTGTTGGATCGCATCGACATTCCGCGGCGACCCGGCATCACCGACTGGAACGGCACGTCGGTCCCTGCGGAGTTCTTCATGCGCCCACCGGACTGCCTGACACGCGATTGCGACGCGAGCGATATCCTCAGCCCCGCCCCATCGTTCTATGACACCTGGCCGGTGGAGTTGAAGTACAACTGGCGGATCGAGGGCGATACCAGGCCTAGCCTGTGCGCCTCGCTGGATGCTGTCGAATACGGCAGCTTTAAGAGCATCGCGCCTGACCAGCTCCCACCTGCGCTTGTCAGCGCACTCGGCGACATCCCGTGCTACGACCTTCCGATGGAACTGATCGAACGGTTCCTGCCGGAAGGGGCGAGATTCAGTCGATGGGCAATAGGCGTGGTCGGTTTCGGGCTGTTCATCCGGCTCGAGATCGATGGCCCTTACGCTGAAAACGGCGGCCCGGGCCTGACGCTGCCGAACCGAGGCAATTTGCTCTCTAGTGAGGATTGGTCGATTCGGTTCGGGAAGGACGTCATAGAACGGCATGTCCGGGAAGAAATGGCCCGCGAACTTGGCTGTGTAGCGAACCCCAGGCGGGCCGGCTGCGAGCGGGATTTCGACGGCGACGGCGTGTGGTGTGAGCAGAACGACAACGATGACCCCGGATGCGATGCGATACCAGGATTTCGCCTGACGGCCGGTCCGGTCGCAGAATTGCGCATCTACCCGCCGGATGAGTATCTCGATATTCACCTGAGCGGTCAGGTACCCGCAGGCGCAACTGTCTGCCCGAACGATATCGACGTCGATGTGATCAACATCGTTGACGTCTTTCGTGACGATCAGGCCACAGACGATTGGTTGCTGCATGACGTTTCCATCGCAGCGCAGGCCTCGCAGGCTGATCTTGAAATCTGCTCGGTACAGGCCGGTCTTGGGAACGGACCTGCCTTTGCCGCGGTGAGCGAGGCCGTGCTTGGAGCGCTCGCCGACGCGCTCAGTCAGGGCGTGGGCGACAGCTGCGATGCGCTTGATCCAGACTGCCAGTCATTCTGCGTTGCAAAGCCTTCGGGTGATCTCCTGTGCCCAGAACGTTTTGATCTGTCGCGCGCCGTCGATTTCGACGGCCCATCTCACGGTAGGATCTCGCTGGAAGGGGCTCGCGCCGGGTCCCTGGGCGGCGAGAGCATGACGCTGTCTGGCAAGATCACGATTGAGCCTAAGCCGGCGTTCGCCAACACACCGGTGAATCCCGGCGTGCCGCGAAAACCGCTCGAGGTTGGTGACGGTGCCCTTCTGTTCGGCGTCCAGGGCAGCTGCAGCAACCTGCACACCGGTTATGGCGGCAGTTTCACCATCGAAGGACAGGGGGAGATGTGTAGCCCCCCGGCCATCCTCGGCGATCCGCCCAGCGATCTACCCATCGCGGTCGCGCGGATGTACGGCCTGGACTGGCCCGACGGGACGCCCGCGACCGGCACCCCGACCCCGAATGGCACCGTGCAGATTCAGTTTCCGCGAACGCCAGGTCAGGCAGCGCTCGATGAGTTCTTCGCTGCACCTTATCCCCTGCGTACGCTCATTCGCACCAGCGCCGGGCTTCAACACCGCACGATCGACGCACCGGCGGAGGCCGCACCCGGCCAGGCGCTCGAGGAGCTCACGGAGGCCATGGCGCAGTGCCTGGGTAGGCGCTGGCAGATGACCATGCCTCGGGCTGTGCTGGAAATGCTCTGGCTCGTCGACCCACCACCGTTTGAGGTGACGTTGGCCGGTGATCGCCTACGCCCGGGTGTCCGCGCCGTGGCGACGTTCAAGACGTTCGAAGCCGCCCTGATGACCGACGTGGATTTCGAGGCATCGAGCAGCGCCGATAGCGTGTGGGCGGCACCGCAGGTGGCAATGCAGGGCGAACTCGCACTCGATTTCGGAAAGCTTGGCGTTTATACGCTTCCGTTCCGCGAGACGACGAACCTAACGACTGTGGTAACTAATCTCACTGCAGATGGCACTGCCGAGCTCACGCTAGCGCGTCCATTCGGTTTCACCGTGAAAGCAGGGCACGAACACCTGCCCAGCGGCATCGCGGGCGCCAACGTGACCGTAGAGATTCCGGCGCACGCGCTGCAGCTCAGCGCCCCGTGGCGCAGCGAACGTCCGCCGCTCGAGAAACGCCGCAGGCCGTCCATCATACGAAAGAGCCCACCAACTTCGCTGCGCAAGAAAGAACCTTGAAGATATCCGAGAGCTGACTTGGGCGTGGATGCTCGAGTCAGCCTGCGGCAGCCGTCGGGCTCGCCTCAGACGTAAATGTCCTAAATAGACTGAAAAACGTCGTTTCCGCCATCCGCATCCGCCCTATGCTGGCCTCATGTCAGCACCCATCACCATCGCCACCTTGCTCTACCCAGGGGTCAACGCCGTCGACGTGGCCGGCCCCTGGGAAGCCTTCGCCGCCGCCTTCCGCGCCGACGGCTCACCCTCCTACGCCCTTACCAGCTGGGGCATCGGGGAGAACCCCCTGGTCTGCGAGTCCGGCCTCAAGCTCTGGGCGGACCGTGACCTGCCCGAAGCACCGCAGGCGCACACGCTGCTCGTGCCGGGCGGCGTGGGGATACGCGAGCCTCGCACCTTGCTCGCCCTCGCCCGCTGGCTGGGACGTCACGAGCACCGGTTCGAGCGCATCGCCTCCGTGTGCACGGGCGCCTACGCCTTGGCTGAGGCCGGTTTGCTCGACGGGCGGCGCGTGGCAACCCACTGGGCCCACGCGCAGGCGCTGCAAAAGCGCTACCCCGCCATCGAGGTGGATGCGAACTCCCTGTTCCTGATCGACGGCCGCATGTGCTCCTCGGGCGGCGTCACGGCCGGAATCGACCTCACCCTGGAGCTGATCGAATCCGACGTCGGCCGCGACGCCGCTGCCGCGAGCGCCCGGGAGCTGGTGGTGTACCTGCGCCGACCGGGCAGCCAGGCCCAATACTCCGATCCCCTGCGCATGCAGCTCGCCGCCACCGATCGCCTCGGAGAGGTGTGCGCATGGGCGGCCACGCACCTGCACATCGAGCTGCCGGTGAGTCGCCTCGCCGAACGCGCTGGACTCAGCGAGCGCCAGTTCACCCGACGCTTCCAGGACACCTTCGGCACCCCGCCGGCGCAGTTCGTGAAACGCCTGCGCCTGGATCGCGCGCGCATGTTGCTCGAACAGGGCGTCGCCATGAGCGAGGTGCTGCGAGCGACCGCCTTCGCCAGCGAAGACGGCCTGCGCAAGGCCTTCCGCAGCCACTTCGGCTGCACCCCCCACCAACATGCCGCGCGCTTCAAGCGAACGTCCGCGTCAGGCTAAGGAGCCCCGAATGAATCGTCGAGAGCTACTCGCCGCCAGCCTCGCCCTGGCGGGCGTGGCCGCGTGCGGCACGCGCCGCGTGGCGCAGGAGTCCTTCGAGTGCCCGCCCTGCGGCTGCGCGGCAGATGGGATCGAGTTCAGTGCCCCCGGTCAATGCCCGGAATGCGACATGACGCTCAGGCCCATTCATGAGCAGCGCCTCGGCATGGCCCCGACCGCATTACCTCAGGGCGCGGGACACTTTCGCCTGCCGGGCGGCGCTGGCCAGGAGAGCGCCGCGATCACGGTCCACTACTACCTACCGCCCGGCTTCACTGCGGATGCGCCAGTACTGCTGGTGGTGCCGGGCAGTGGGCGGGATGCGGCCGAGTACCGCAACGTGTGGCTCGCGATGGCGCGCAGCAGCGGCAAGCTGGTCGCCGCCCTGGAGTACCCCGCCGAGACCTACGGTTTCGCCGAGTACCACATGGGTGGCCTGATCAAGGACCTCTCGTTTCCCGATGTACAACCGCGGCGAGAGGGTCGCGGCGAGGTACTCGACATCGCCGACGATGGGGACATCGCCTTTGCCGGCAATCCCGACCCGGCGCGCTGGCTGTTCGCCGACTTCGACCGCATCTTCGAGCACTTGAAGCAGGCCACGGGGGCAAGCGCCACCCACTACGACGTGTTCGGACACTCCGCCGGCGCACAGATCGCCCATCGCTTCGTGCTCTGCCGACCTCAATCGCAGGCTCGCCGCGTGATCGCGGCCAATGCCGGGTTCTACACGCTCCCGAGCTTCGACCAGGCACTTCCCGTGGGCCTCGACGGCACCGGCCTGACCCCGGCAACACTATTCGATTCCTTCAGTAAAGAGCTCATCGTCTTGCTCGGCGCCGAGGACAACCACGACGGTGCCGGCGGCACCCTACTCCATTCGCCCCTGGTCGATCAGCAAGGCCGACACCGCCTGAGTCGAGGCCAGTTCTTCTTTCGCATGGCGCAGGCCCTGGCCGAACGCGAGCAGGTGCCCTTGCGTTGGCGCCTCACGGTGGTAGACGGTGTCGGGCACGACTTTCGCGCGATGAGCGACGCGGCGGCCCCTTACCTGGAGCCGGACGCCTAGCGGCCTTACCGGCTACGGCGAACCCGTATCCTCGCCGAGGGCGAAGCCCTGCCAGAAGGTGCCCTCCGGCAGCGTGTCAGACTCGAGCCCGAGCGCGCGGGCGCCAGCCTCATCAACGAGCACCGCGAGCGCCCGCCCGACGGCGGCCCGCTCCGCTTCGCCGAAGCGCCGGGGGATCCCTGCGCGGTACCCCTCGCGCAGCTCGTCGAGCTGAGCTTCGACGATACCCAAGCCTAACTTGGGCTGTAGGCGCGTCCATTCCTCGTCGGACGAGGCCAGCAAGCGCTTGGCCGCGTAGCTTGCCTCGATGAAGGCCTTCAGGTCTTCCGCGTGCGCGCTCGCCCACTCCTCGCGGAACACCCACCCAAGGAGGGGGATCGGCTCGGCGATCCCGAGCTCCGGCAACACGTCCTGCACGCGCACCAACGCGCGGAACCCGCGCGACTGCAGTCGCACCGCGTAGTTCCAGTTGGTGATCGCCAGGTCGATCTGGCCGCGCTCGAGTAGGTCGTTGAGCAGCGGCGGTGGCGCGAACATCTGATCGGTGACCCCCCGCAGGTCCTCGCGCAGGGCGCGCCGCGCGTAGGCGCGCAGGAGAATCCAGTTCTTGTCGTTGGGACCGCCCGAGATGCCCACGCGCTGTCCGCGCAGATCGCGCAGGCGTTCGATGCCGGCACCTTCGCGCACGATGAGGCTACCGACCGCCGTGGAGTAGGGGACGAAGGAGTACTCTCCACCGCGCTGGCGCTCACCTACCACCCACAGCCAATCCCCGACCATCAGGTCGATCTCACCCGCCTGCAGAGCGAGGGTCAGGGCGCTCTTGGAAGCCAGGGGCACCGTGTCGACGCGCACGCCGCGGGCTTCCCCGAAGCCGTGGTGGCGCAAGGTGTCGAGTTCCCAGTTCACCGTGCCGAAGCGCAGCAGCCCCACGCGCACGACGGGCAACTCGTCGCTCGGTGCGGCTTCCGGCTCTTGCGCCCATGCCGCCGCGCCGCTGAGGCCGATGGCGGCGATCCACGCGAAGAGCGCGGTGATCAGGCGGGCAAACGCCGTGGTCGCCATAGATCCTCCTCGTCGGATCGAGGTTAAGAAGAAGAACGTATCCGCCCGGCGCTTACGTCTCAGCGGCTCACGCCCGAGCGGCTGTCCAGCGCGCCAGGCCACCGTAGCGGAAGGCCAGGGCCGGCAGCACGATCAGGTTCAGCAAGGTGGACGACACCAAGCCGCCGATGATCACCACCGCCATGGGCCCCATTATCTCGCGCCCGGGGTTATCACTGCCAATGGCGATGGGCAGCATCGCGAGGCCCGTCACCAGAGCAGTGACCAGGATCGACGGCAATCGTTCCTGCGCGCCCCGCACCGCGGTCTCCAGGGACCACTCGGCGCCCTCCTCGGTCACGAGGTGGCGGTAGTGGGAGAGGAGCATGATCGAATTGCGCACGGTAATGCCGAAGAGCGTCACAAAACCCACCATCGAGCCTACGGTGAGCACGCTCCCATCGAGCAGCACCGCCGCCACGCCACCCACCAGGGAGAAGGGCACATTGGCGAGGACCAGGGCCGT